>JBMYXW010000311.1:0-4781 GCA_049608825.1 Chitinophagales bacterium | reverse complement strand
TTATCGATCAGCTTCAGACCGACCAATTCGCTTTGCATCATTTTGCCCACTTCTTTGTGGTATTCTTCGAGCGTGATACCTGGTACGAGATAGGTTTTCGCTTGCTTCATCACTCGCAAGACTGCGTTATAAACGGCTCGTTGACGATCTGTAAATTGCCCAGATACTGGAATAGTACGGGATAAATCAGCGGCATAATTTGCATATTCTGCTCCAAAATCCATCAACAACACATCTCCGTCTTTGCATTGTTTGTTGTTATCTACATAATGTAGAATACAAGAATCACCACCTGATGCAATAATAGAAGGATAAGCTGGACCTGTGGCTCGATTGATTAAATATTCGTGTAGAATCT
Source organism: Chitinophagales bacterium (assembly GCA_049608825.1). Taxonomy (GTDB): domain Bacteria; phylum Bacteroidota; class Bacteroidia; order Chitinophagales; family UBA2359; genus JAUHXA01. Next base: position 4,423 of record JBMYXW010000311.1, on the reverse strand, counting down.
CGGCTTCAATCTCGTATTCATGCACACCAGGCTTCACAAATTGCAATATTCTTCTAAATGCTTTTTCTGTAATATTGCAGGCATGTTGAATCAAGGCTACTTCAAGAGGTGACTTAATCGCACGCAGTTGGTGCATAATAGGAGCAGAACGGTGGTAATGGTGTAGGGGGTATTTTTGGCGAAGCTCATGAGCAAAACGCATTTCTCTATCCAATACAGCATAAGGTTTTCTGCCATGTTCATTGAGATTGAGATAGCAATTTTCGGCTAAAAACATCAGACCTGGGAGGTGACTCCAAAACTCAGTTCCCCAATAGATGGTTTCAATAGCCGATGTTTCTTTGGCTTCTTCAATTGTGTATTTATGTCCTTCCCAAGTAATCAGTTTTGAATTGGTCTTGCGAATAAACAGAATTTCACGCATTTCTTCTCGGACACAATCAGGGAACAAGACCAAAATGGTTTGCTCTTGGTCAATTCCTGTGAGGTAAAAAAGGTCGGGATTTTGGCGAAAAATGTGGTGACTGTCTGCGCTTCGAGGCATTTCGTCGTTGGATTGGAAAATGGCAATAGAGTTCGGTTTCATCTTGGCTGTAAAACGTGCTCTATTCTCTCTGAACAATTTATTGTTAATAGCCTCGTATTTCATATTTGCGTATTTTTTGGCTCAAATGGATTTACAAGTTTACAACATTTCCAAAACCTTTCAAACTTTTGGTTTTTTTTCGCTTTTTTTTTATTTTTTTGAAACCATTTACTAAAAAAAACCGTAAATATAAGTGTGTAAACAGTAAAGCTTAAAGAGTTAACATTATTTCAAAAAATTAGTCTTTTTTGGACCTTCCTATTTAAACCTTAGGAAGGTTTTTTTTTGCATCCACTTTTCATACCTACCTTACCATATCTCCCCTAAAATCACAATAGTCAAGTTCTTAGTAGTTTTTTTTATCTTATTAAACTTTTTTTGAGTTTTATGAAACTACTGTGACAAACAGGCGTATAATCAGACATACACACAAACAAACAATAACTTCCCAAGCCCATGAGAAATTTATTACTAATATTATTCGTTTTTTCTATTTCCAATACTGCTTTTGCAGATTGTAATTTAAGCCCTAAATTTTCGTATGCCACAAAAGGATTGAGTGTCAGCTTCAATGACAAATCCGAAGGTGATTATACCGAAATGGAATGGCAATTTGGAGATGGTTCTGCTTCTTTTGAGGACACCCCAAACCATATTTACGACGAAGCAGGTATCTATGTTTTTTCATTGACACTTTACAACAATGAAGGATGTAGTGAAACTTTTGAAGGAAAAGTTTATGTCTTTGATATTCAGCACAAAAGAGAAGAAACAGAAACTCCTGTTGAAGAAGAAGCCATTGAGCATGTAAATGTTTTGGCAGATCTCAACAACTATCCAAACCCTGTATCTACGCATACCACTCTCTCATTTGAAGTAAGCGAGTCTGCAAATGTTCAAATCAACCTATACGATATGATGGGAAAATTGATTGACGTAGTGATGCCGAAACAAAACGTATTTGCAGGACGACACGAACTAACCTACTATCGACGAAACCATATATTGCCAGGTACTTACCTTATCACAGCAATAAGCGACAAACGAAGATGGACTCGAAAGATGATAGTACAGTAATCTTGGTTGGAAAGTAATAATATCAATCATTTTTTGGGAAAACCAACAAAGGGCAGTCATATATGACTGCCCTTTTTGTATTTTATGAACAAATGCTGGTCAATAGTTGTCATTTAAAGGTAGAGATGTTCCTTTGCGAAGGATATTTTATGGACAAAAATCTCACATCTCTATTCTCATTTTCCACATCAATAAAAAAATATGGATTACGAAACGGTTAATTGGTCGCTTATTTTAATGACCATTGTATTCTTGTTGTGTGTATTTGCTTTTTTTATGGTAAGCATCCAAAAAAGTGGTAAAATACTCCACAATAAATTTATTCGAGGTACTTGGAAGTATTCAGGCACAACACCTACGGGAGAGCCATGGTACTACAATTACCAATTTGCAGAAAACACCTTTTCTATTGAAGCCTATCCTACTTTTAAGGCTCAAGGTAATTATCAAATTGTGAAAGAAATCGAAAATTTATTGATTTTAAAAGCCTACAATATTTCGGGGGATGGAGATACAGGTGAACATTTTCTGAATATTGGAGTAGATACCAAACGAAAACAATTGACCATCAATGACAGAATTTATAAATGGGTAAATGAGAAGACAGAATAGAGAGGCGAGAAGTGAGACTTCAAAGTTTTGATGATGAATATATTTAGGAATCTGTTGATTATTTTTTTAATTTAAAACTCGCATAAAAAACCACATATAAGTAATACACTTTTAAACTAAAACCTATTTGCCATGAAAAAATTAACTCCAACTTTTGTACTTTTTTTTCTTTGTAACTTCACACTAATCAGTCAAAACAAGGTAGTCAAAATTGCCTTGGTAGAGGACAATGCTACTGGGCAAATCATTGGTTCTTCGATTGAAGTAGTCTTGGTGAGTTTAAAATCGCTTGGGCGAGATGACTGTGATTCTGAAATGCAGTTCAAAGGAACGGCGAATATAGATTTGGGTGAAGAAAATGGAAGATTGATTTATAGCTTTGATGCCGAACCTACCAATGACCTTCAATTTGGTAAAAACGCCTATTTGACTACAATGGGCTATGCCTTTGGCGAAAAAATAGATGTTTGGTTTAAGATATTGGACACAGATAAGTCGTCTTGTGGGAGCAAACAAGATATTGTAGATGTGAATAGTCAAACGACCGAGAACGCTTTAAAAATTCGCATTGCAGGACATCAAGTTTGGTTGTTGAATTCTCAAGGAATGGAAATGAAGGTATTGGGTAATGTGGGTGAAGTGATTGTGATTAGAGGAAATCGTTATGTTAATAACAGTGCAAACACCAAAAGACTAAGAGGGCGAAAGTTTGACAATCGAGAACAAACCAACCAACAGCGCGGTGGAAAATGGAACTTGTCACCTAATTCCGAAAACCTATCTGCACCTGATATTGAAGTAGCTGAGTTTCAATTTATTGTTAAAAAAGAATTGGGCTATTCTAAGTCCAATATTTCACATCCTACATCTCATTTTCCTTCAAATAATTGATTTATGGTTTTATTGCTGTATTGCTGTATTGCTGTATTGTTGAATTGCTGTATTGCTGTATTGCTGAATTGCTGAATTGCTGAATTGTTGAATTGCTGTATTGTTGAATTGCTGTATTTGAAGAAAGATTGTGGTTATATTTTTGTAAAACAATATCTTAATACCCAAACACAACTGTCAACACAAAACCAACCCAAACACTTAAACACAAAACTATACCTGCTTTGGTTTCATATTCTTAGCATGAGGATAATCCGAATACAAAATAATCGGCATGACCATCCAACGCCCGTTGTTTTGCTGCCAATCGTATTCAGCATCTGAATCAATCGGTGCAACACCGTGGTGAATCCCTGGTGACATCACCATCAAATCCCCTGGTTCTGTATGTGAGTCAATCATAAACGGTTCTGCATTGACAGAAGCCTTTCCGTACACACCTCCTTCCCAAAAATCCTCTCCATATTGTGATGCCTGTACGATGGTTTGAATTTTGGCAAATTTGGTCATTGGGTCGATGTGTTCCGTTTGGTAGCCGCCACCACGAGGATAGTGGTGAATATTGACTCTTGCAATCGCACCCTCTGATGGAATGTTGTGAACATGTGCCGATTTATCCATTCCCGCCAAAAAGTTTTTTACTTCAAAAATTTCCTTGAAAAAATCGAAGGTTGCTCGGTTCTGTTCATACCAACCATGGTAATAGGTAGCGTGCATTTTGGACTTGACCCAAGCCTTTGGGTAATTATCGTGGAGGCGGTGGTAATCGGGGCAATCATCGAATAAAGGATGCCAAGAAGACTTGGTTTGAAGTCCTGCTTCAAATACTTTTTGGCGGAATTGAAGGATGGCTTCTTTTGGATAAAACTGTTGGACAATGAATAGGGTAGGAGCTTCAATAGCTACCATGAATTCATCGGTTTGTTTATAGACGAATTGAAGGAAGTCTGCTTTGGTAATTTTCTGTAATTTCATAGATTAAATGATGGTTAAAATGAAAAAAAATCTTCAAAAGAGGTAAAAGGTGATATCTCTATAGGAATGAAGGAGTGCCTGTACCGATTGTTTGGTATGTAATCTTTTATCGAGATTGGAGTCGGATTCGAGATTACACCTTTTCGTTTCTCTCAAAGATGTCACCTCAAACCCTTACAAACATAGTATTTTCTTTTGTTGATTTTGAAAAATACTTTATGGTTTTGCTAAAAGAGGCTGTTCTTTTGAGACAGTCTCTTTCTCTTCAATTATCCATTATCA
>JBMYXW010000310.1:4504-4783 GCA_049608825.1 Chitinophagales bacterium | reverse complement strand
TCAAATAAATATCTTGAACCGTAGTTTTGCCTTTGCAGTCTGTCACCAGCACATCGTAAAACCCTGATTCTAAATTATTCATAGAACTGCCACTTGTACCATCCCTTACCAAAGCTTCAAACCCATTGGGTCCCGTCCATTTGTAGGTAAAACTTCCACAGGTTTTGTTGCCGCCATTTACTTCAATGTGAATCGAACCATTGGCATCTCCGTGGCAATTTTCGGGTTGTAGGGTGTAGTCTTCAATTTGGGGTGAAGCAGCACAAGACAAATTTCGGC
>JBMYXW010000310.1:0-4494 GCA_049608825.1 Chitinophagales bacterium | reverse complement strand
TCCTCATAATCAATTTGATACTGAACACATTTTTTACGTTTTGAAGTCATTTCTTTTACGGACGCAAAACCTCCAAGATAGCTAAAGGCAATTTTGTAAGGAGCAGTTCCATCACATACTTTGGCAATGAATGTGGAGTGGGAATAATGGGTCAATAGATTTGGCTCTGCAAAAGATCCCATATTGTTTTCTCCAATCCTTTCGCTATGGCTTATAAAATCAGAACTAATATTGGTCATGTAAATAGTGGAATAAGCATAATTTGTATTTTCATGTGGGGGATTGCAGAAAGAATCGGTAGAAACACACAAGCTATTCAACAAAAGTAGAATGGACAAAAAACGAGGTATGACTTTCATAATGCTATTTTTGAGGTTAATTAAGGTGACAGAAATGAGGTGTCAGGTGTTAGGCTTCAAATAATTATGAATCAATTTTTTGGTTAAAATTAAGTTCTTAGATTACTTATAACTGACTACTCATTACAGTGGAACATGAGCTATTTAACACTGCTTCAAAACTGACGCAACATCCCCCTCGCCCCCTTCAAAGGGGGAATTCACTGATAATGAGACAAGTCCCCCTTTGAAGGGGGATTTAGGGGGATGTAAGTCGAGAAGTTGAGGCATAGCAGAATATTAAGGAATTTTTGTTCCATAGTATTATACAATAGGTGGGCTTCCACTTCTTGTATTTGAAAGGCATTAAAAAGGATACCCGATAAATAGATTCTTTTTTACTTAATTTTGCAGCACTTCAAAACAAACCTGCAATGAATCAAACGGAATACATTTACCTTCAATATATTACACAAAACGACAGAACAGGCTTGCAGAAAATATATTCGCTTTTTCTGCCCCGTATTGCCAAGTTTATTGTGGCGAATGGGGGAAATGTGCATGACGCAAAAGATGTTTTTCAGGATGCAATTGTGATTATTTACCAAAAAGCAAGGAAAGACGATTTTAAGCTGACAAGCAAATTCTCCACCCTCTTATATGGCGTTTGCCGCAACTTGTGGGGGAATCGACTGCAAAAAGTTTCACGGAGACGGGTAACCTTTTTGGAGGAAGACAAATACAAGGATGTGGTGGCGGATTTGGACAATGTGATGGAGAAGGAGGAAAAGAGCAAATTGCTGTGGATGGCTTTCAAACAATTGGGGGCGGAGTGTCAAAAATTGATGCAGTTGTTTTTTGGGAAGAAGAAAATGGTGGAGATTGTGGAGGTCATGGGTTACAGTAGTTTGGCGTATGGAAAGAAGCGAAAGTATGTGTGTAAGGAACGGTTGGTGAAGAGGATTAAGGAGTCGGAGGAGTATCGGTTGATGATTGAGAATTAAGATTTGGTAGAGACGTTGCATTGAAACGTCTTAGGACTACAAGGTTTTTGAACACAATATTTTCCTCTGTAAGGTAATTAGAAAACAAAACCCGAAATGAAACCTATCAAAGAATGTTGATTTTCAAATCATAATAGGATATATTCCAGTGTATAAGACGTTCCAATGCAACGTCTCTACGGGTTTTCAATAACAGTCACACAACATCAAACCAAAACTCTGTGTCTCTGAGCCTCTGTGTTCAAACCCACTGCGTCAAATCAAAAAATGAATATGGAACAATTATACGAGCAAATTGAAGCTTACCTAAGCGGGACTCTAAGCACTTCCGAAAAGGCAGCTTTTGAAGGTCAAATGGCAACGAATGGTGATTTGGCGAAGGAAGTGCGTCTGCATGGTTTGTTGCAGCATGAAATGGGGGATGTGGAGAAAGTGGCTTTGCGGACGCAATTGGAGGAAATTGGTGGGGCTTTCGACCTGTCTTTTATTGAAGCAGGAGGTGGTTTTGAAGAGGAGGATTTGGCTATGGAGGAAGGGCTTTTTGTGGTAGAAAATTTGGACGATTTCCTTCAAAACATTGTCAAACAGGCATTGATGGAACGGACTCCGCCCAATCCTCGTTTGGAACGCAAACGTTTGGCTTTGGTGAAATCTTCGGTGGCAACGGAAGTCGTGCATCCCAAAACGGATGTGCTTTGCAGTGATGCAATTCATTTTGAATTGGGTCAGGCAAGTAAACAGACGGTGCGTTTGGTGCTGCAAAATGCAAAAGGAAAATCAATGGGCATTTTTCAAATTCCTGCGAATCAATCGACTTATACGGTTTCTTTGGCGAATGCGGTTTTGTTTCCTTCGGGGGTTTATTATTGGACTTTGATTTTGGAGGGCGTGCCTGTGGTGGGGCGATTTTTTGTTTGTCGGGGAGAGGATGTTGAGAGGATGGTTAATAGGGCACTCTGAGTCGTCCTACGATTTGGTTTTGGGTGAGTGGGGGGATTTTGGATAAACGGTAATATTCTAAGACCTTCAAGAGTTCAGTTTTCAGTTTTTTGTTGGCTTTTTGGAGGAAAGCGTTTAAAGTTACTTTGTCATCAATGTGTAGGTGGACGGTGGAATTGGTTACATCTTGAATGATGATGTTGCCATCGCCTGTTACTTGTATGTTGTTGGTTTTGAAGGTGGACATTGGGTTTGATTTTGGCGTTTTATCAGAAAAAGAATGGGGTTGTTAAGATAGGGTTTTTTGGTGGAAAAGAGCCTTGAACAAGAAGGTTTAACAAAAGGAAGCTCGGATTAGGTAAAATATAAGTTCAAAAAAAGATTCTAAATCAAGTGTGCTTCTTTTCAGTTATTTGTTCTTGTTCGAGGCTTATTGATGGAAAAATTGAAAATTGTTGTCCATCTACGCCGTTCAGCTGTTGGCAAGGTGAAAAACCGTTGCCAAAGTTTCTCTGATTCCTCCGAAACCCCAAATTCCTGTTCACTTACCCAACAACACCAATCCTGCCCAATCCCTCGGTTCAATCTCGTCTTGTTCAATCAAAGCCAATTTTGCTTTTTGCAGGGCAGTCGCATAGTTGTCTCCCTCCAAAATATGCTGAAACAAATGTTGGGTCAATTCACTCGTTGTGTCTTGGGGTATTTTGAAAAGGGAATAAATTATGTTGGATGCTCCTGCCTGCATAAATGCCCGATTCAATGCCAACATTCCTTCTCCTTTCTGCAATCTCCCAATCCCACTTTCACAACTGCTCAAAACCACCAAATCTGCATCCAATTCTAAGAGATAGGCTTCGGAGGTGTGGAGAATGGAGGTTTCTTGGATACTTGGTGGATGCTGTTGATTCTTAGTGGATGCTTTGGTTTCTTGGTGAATGTTGGGGTTCTCACTGGATATTGGAGATTCTTGGTAGATATTTGGATTTGGATTTGGAGTTTGATAGAGAAACAAGCCCGAATGAGCGGGATTTTTTTCGTCGACAAAACCGTGGGTGGACAACAAAACGTATTTGTGTCCTTTCAAATATTTTTGGAGGTTTTCTTTGGTGGCTTGGTTGTAGAATAGGGCGGTGGCTTCAAAGCCTTTGTCGGCAAACAGTTGGAAAACGGTTTTGACTTCTGTTTCGGTTTCTTTGAGGTCTGCTAAGGCGGCGGATTGGGAGGTGGAGGATTTGAGGATTTTTGTGCAGCGGTGTGGGTTTGGAATCGTGAGTTTTTGGGCTTTGGAGGTGGTGTAATTATTGGAGGGGATGCCAGCACTTTTGGCGATGTAGCCCATTTCTTTGTTGATTTGACTTTTGGCATTGAAGGAGACGGGGGCGAGTCCGAAAAAACTGTTGGGCAATGCTTTGTTTGTTTGCTTGTTTTGGGAGGCTTGTTTTTGGTAGTGGTAGTGGAATAAAGTGGCGGAATGGTGGTAGCTGATTTTGTAGGATTGGATGAGGTAAGGGAGACTCGAAAAACTGTCGTTTTCTGATTCGGAAGACACATCTTCGTTTTGGGGAGTCAATAAACACTCGAAAGGGAGGTAGTGGAGCGAGTCGTCGGGGATGAGAATGAGGTGTTTGCTGTGGCTTAGGTGGACTTCGATGGGCTGCAAGAGTATTTGGTAGAGTTCGGTGGAGGTTTGGGTGAATAGGTCGACAATTCCTGCTTGCATCCATTCTTTGAATTCTTGGATTTTTTCGCTTAGGTTGGAGATGGTGGGCAGTTCGAGGGAATGAAAATCGTTTTGGGTGACGACAAAAACGTGGTGAAAGTTTGGAGCGATGGAATAACTGACCAAAGCCGTTTTGGGTGATAGTGTTTTTTGAAGGTCTGCGATGGTGGCGGTTTGGGGATTGTATTTCAGTTGGAAATAATCGGGGTGTTCAGCTTCAATATGCCCCATCAATTGCTCATATGCTTGTTGTTTGTCAAAATATTGCGCTTGCCATTGGCTGATTTGGACGGTGTTCAATTCAACTCCTTCTGCTTGTGTTTTTTGAATTTGGGCATTGAGTTGTGCCAATTCTTGTTGCAGTTTTTGCTCTTTTTGCAGCAAATTGGTGGGCAGGTTGGCGGTGTTTTTTGCGGCAGTGTCCATCATTTTTTGCAGCAATACAGTCCCCCGATATTTCTCCGAAAAATGGAAGGTTTGTCTTCGGTAATTT
>JBMYXW010000309.1:0-4795 GCA_049608825.1 Chitinophagales bacterium | reverse complement strand
GCCTCAAAAATCACGATGAAACAGTTAAGATACTGGAAAGTAAAATTGAAGATTTGCAAAAAGAAATTGAACAAGTACGGAAGGAAAAACAACAATTGACAGAGCAAATAACACAATTGGAGGTTACGGTAACAGAAAAAGACGTGGAAATTAAGAAAGAACAAACCAAAGTTGAAGACCTAACCGAAAGCAACGATGCCTTGAAGAAAGAATTGGAAAAAGCCAAAAACGAAGCGGAAGCTGCAAAAGCGGAAGTGAACCAACAGAAAAAACAACTGAAGGAATGTCAAGCCAAATTGGGCTTGGATGTGGGCGACAATGTAGTATTTGTAGTCGATATTTCGGGTAGTATGGACGATGATCCAGAACCTCAAAAATTGGATGAGGTGAAAGCGGGTATCAAAATGATGGTGGCTACAATGGACGAAACTACAAGTGTCGACATTGTGATTTACCCCAAAAGCGCGGATGAACGCTATGGTTACAAATATGGTCGTTTGCAGCCTGTGACAGAAGATACCAAATATGACATTTATCGCTATCTTTCTACTCTCAGAGCTTATGGTTGTACGCCTACCAAAGAGGTCATGGATTTTGTGTTTGACTCTCCTAATTATAAAAATGCAAATACCATTATCTTGATGTCTGATGGATTGCCGACTGTAAGGACTTCTGCTACAAAGTGTGATGAATTGAGCAGCACAGGAGAAATTGAGGACTACATTACCAGCAAAAACGGCGGTTCAAAAGTAATCAACTGTATTGGAGTCGGTTCAGATTTCCGCCAACGAAACAGCAATGACTTGAAGGTGAAGTTCATGCAGAATTTGGCGAGAAAGAACAATGGCTTTTACATTGGGTTTTAAGGATTACATCTGTTGAATACAGCAAATTTTTGAAGATTTCTTATGGAGAATAAACACTGAAATTTCTTTCAGGTTCATTCTCCTTTTATTTTTTGACCATTCCTTAGCCAACCATTAATGCTTATTTTTGCGTTCTCTACAAAAGAAATCAAAAAGACCAATCAACAATAAGATGAACAAATCCTTACTTGCCTTACTCATTTCGGCGATTGCATTCATGGCTTCCCTGCATTACTATGCCAATTGGGATGACAATATATTAGGTGGAGGCGATTCGGGAGGATATTACTTGTATTTACCAGCTCTGTTCATTCACCAAGATTTGGACTCTTTGGACAGATCCGTAGAAGCTCGCAGACAATACTATCGACACTACAATTTTGTTGCCGACAATCCCATTGGAATCGGCGAAGCACACCACATTGGAGAGGGCAAACAGGTCAATAAATACACAATAGGCGTAGCAATGTTGATTACCCCTTTCTTTCTGACAGCCCATTTTTTGGCACAATTCACCTCCTACCCTACCGATGGTTATTCCTTCATTTACATGTATTTTGCCCATCTTTCTTGTGTCTTTTATGTATTGATGGGACTGTTTATTTTGCGGCGATTGCTGCTCAATTATTTTGAAGACAAAGTAGTAGCTCTCACCTTACTCATTGTGGCATTGGCAACCAACCTCTACTATTTCACGGTCTATAACATGCCAATGTCGCACAGTTATTTGTTCTTTTTATACGCCGTATTGATTTATGCTACCAAACAATGGTACGATACCAAATTCTGGAAATACGCCATTGCAGTTGGCATATCCGCAGGATGGATTACCATGGCTCGTCCTACCGAAATCATCTGTATTTTGATTCCCATTTTTTACGGCATCACTTCCTTCAAAGACATAAAAGAACGCTTTGCGTTTATTGTAGAACACAAATTCGCTTATTTGGCTGCAATCCTAGCTTATATGGCAATTGGGTTGCCACAGCTAATATATTGGAAATGGCTTACAGGCGGTTTCCTCTACTATTCCTACACAGGCGAAGGCTTCGATTGGTTACATTCTCGCATTTATTCAGGATTGTTTCGCTACAAAAACGGTTGGTTGGCCTACACACCTGTCATGTATTTGGCCATCATCGGCATCGGTTTGACCTTCTTCAACAAAGGGAAAGTCAAATCCTTCCTCTTACCCATTTTGCTATTCTTGCCGCTTCACATCTACATCATATACAGTTGGTGGTGTTGGAACTACATCAATGGATTTGGATCTCGTCCAATGGTAGAAACCTACGCTTTGTTGTCCATTCCATTGGCGGTTACACTTCAATTTGCTTGGAAAAAATTCTATTTACTCGTTCCTGCAATGAGCTTCGTACTGTTTTGTACATGGCTCAACCTCTTCAATACCTACCAATTTTCGGAAGGCATGATGTGGTCAGAAGATGCCAACAAGGCCTTTTTCTGGCGAGTATTGGGCAAAACCGAAATGACCTATCTTGACTTGGTGACTTATGATTCGGGCGAAGATCAACCCAATAGCAGCAACCTCGAATTTGTGAAACAACTCTACTTTCACGACTTCAACGACTCTACTTCTGCCAACCATGTACTCATAGATACCGACAAACGTGATTTTGCATTTATCATGAACAAGGATGTAGAATTCAGTCAAACCTATGCACAAACCATCAAAGAATCGGGCGTTCAGCGAGACAATTGGCTAAGAGTCAGTGTTCGAGCCATGCGATTATATGATGACGGCATCGACCTCTATCGACAAAGTTTATTGGTCACGGCTTTTGCAGATTCCCAAAACAAATACAAAAAAATGCGCCAAATTCGGGTTGACAACAAACCAGGAAACAAGGTAAACGACCTTTGGAATGGTCAGCCTAAGGTATGGGGAGAGGCATATTATTGGGTCCAAGTTCCACGAGACATCACCGCTGAAGATGTGATAAAATGCTATGTTTGGCACATCAATTCACGAGATATTTTCATTGACGATTTGAAGGTAGAGCTTTGGAGAGAGAAGATTTAATAGGCAAACTCACATAAGATTGAAACATTTTAATTGCCTTGTGCAACCTTTCCAGAGTTTACCACACCATGACCTGTAGATTGTCTTAGACAAACTAAAACATTAAATTAGGCATTTATAAAATATATTCTACTCGCTTACAAAATATTGTTTGAATTTGAGTTTTCAATTTGTCTTCATTTCCAAATATGAAAAATCCAATTACCATCTTCTCCCTTTTCTTGTTGTCGCTAATTGCTCAAGCCCAATCTCCCAACATACTGCTCATCATTGCCGATGATGTAGGCATGGGTGAAATTCCCAACTATCTCCCCGATGCCACCAAGGCCAATATGCCCAACCTCCAATCCCTCATGGACACGGGCATTACCTTCGACAATGTTGGTCAAATCCTCTAACGATTCACCTATTTTACTAAAACAGGCAGGAATATATCTTCTACAAAAAAATCAGAATGAAACTCCAAAATCTACTTATTTGCTTATTCCTTTTTACAAACCTTCAACTCCTTACCGCCCAAAACACTATCCAAGGTGGAAAAGGTATGGGGATTTAATTGCGAAAGATTTTATTGTTAAATATTCAAACTTATGAAATATAATTTTTGATTTTTTTTGAAATGGCAATTTCTATGGTTGGCTATTTGCTTAGTACCAATCGAAAAAGTTTTGCTTTTGTGGTGGATGCAGGGGAAGACAGGGTGGTTTGCATGGGAGGCAATACGACTCTTGGAGGTAATCCGACTGCTCTTAATCCCGATAATTCTTTGATGACCTTTACTTACTCGTGGCAACCTACTACGGGCTTGGACTGTGCCAACTGCCCCAATCCAACTTTGTCAAATGCCAGTGAATCACAGAACTATACTCTGACGGTTGTGGATACAGGAGGCTTTACTTGTACGGAGGCTGTTCTAATTGAAGTGACATCCGTTAGTGTATTTGAGTTAAGTTTTTCTGGGGAGGATAACCACACAATTGTCAAAGATAATGACGAGATGGAATATACTGCTCCTCATTGGAAAGACAATTCGAGTCCTTTGGATGGAGATGCAGATGACAGCCCCGTAGATATCAAATATCCCGTCTGTTATGAAAGTGGAAAAAAATTGGAAGTGTCTGCGATATTTAAGACAGGTCTTTTAACTCTACCTTCTATTACTCCTATTCCTATTAGGGTAAGAGGAAGTTGTTCGGATGGGATAACAATTCCTTCGACAGAGGCATCTTATAACAATCTACTACGTACAATTGAGGTTTCAAATGCCCTATCAACTCCCTTGGCTTCAAGCAAAGTAAATTACTATGCTCCTTTTGAAATTGAATGGGAAATTTCTTTTGACGGTGGAATTACTTGGTGTTCGGCAGGGGTGACTAAAAATCCTTTGTATGTGACTTTGGGGAAGCCAATACAGCCTTATAAACCGCCAAAATATGATGGAAAAGAAATTTCTGAGGTTAAGCTTTTTCATACCTTGGTACATAATGGATGTATATTAGCAAAGGAAAACAATAACAAAGAAAGTGTACTAAATAGCGTGTGGAGCGATTTTGAAAATAACGAGGTTAGAAGAATAGACGGCTTTCAGTTAACCTACTATGCAAACTATCAGTGTACAAGTGGAACTACCAATACTTTACTAGCAACGGGTGACGGACAATGTGGGGCGTGGACTCGATTTTTTCTGGACATTTTAAAAGCACAAGGTATTAACTACTCAATGGAATATATAACTATTGCCGTGAATCCAAGCTTAACAGATGGAGCTCAATTTATGTTTATTAAAGAGTGGAAGATAGCAATTGAGGCTTATGCTCAATTGATACTTGGTGACGGATAAACTTCAAAAGAGCTTCGTGAATAAAGAAAATGCTCGTGGATTCCA
>JBMYXW010000308.1:0-4818 GCA_049608825.1 Chitinophagales bacterium | reverse complement strand
TCCCTTTCAAATCCCTACCTTCAATGTTTACTTCCACGGTTTCGGTCAGTGTATTTTCTTCTTTGGGTACTATGGGTACTTTGATGATTTTGAATTTGTCTTTACCCATTCCTATCAATGCCTCTTTGCCTTGAATCATGGAAGTCGGATAACCAAAGGCAAGGTATTCGCCCGTTGCGTCCAAAAATACCATCTCGCCATTCAGTTCGATGGCTGCAATCATGTGGTTGTCTGCAATTGGAGTCGGTACATCGTAGTAGGAGTAGGGTTTGTCACGAGAGCCAATCCACGTATGATATGCCTTCAATCCTGCAATATCCAACATTTTGACCAAAATATTGCTCATGTCTTTGCAGTCGCCATATTTTTTGGTGCAAACATCGCCTGCACCTCTCGGAATAAATCCACCCAAACCATCTTCAAAGGCTACATATTTGATATTGCTTTGCACCCATTGGAAAATTTTCCGTACTTTTTCCTTCTCCGTTTCTGTACCATCCATGAGTTTTTCTACAACGGATTTTAATTCAGTATCTTCTCCATCGTCTGTTTGTGTGACCAAGTAATGATACCACTTATACAAGCCCTCAACACCTGTAATGACCTCCTCTGTTTTGTCGGCATACGTACCGCTTTTGATGTAAACGACTACATGTGGAGCGTAATAACTCATACTTGGGGCATCTGATTCTCTCTCCAATTTGGGAAGATTTTTTGCAGTCCAAGTATAATGTGTGACTGCTCCTTTTTTCTGTTCCTTGAAGTCAATATTGTAGTCGTCCATGTTTTCACCCATTACTTTGTAGGTGATTTCCACGTTTTCGGGTACGGTGACGGTGAATTTGGAGGAAAGGACAGGGATATAAGAACTGAAGAAAAATGCGCCCAATAATCGGGGTTCTTTGGTTTCTTCGGTATGGGATACGGAGGTGATAGCACCTTCTTGAAGGGCTGGAAAAATGAATTGTTTTTCTTTGTGGTCGGAATAAAAAATGCCACCCATCATCACATCTTTGGTGTCTATTTTTTCGACTTCAATTTGATTGTAGAGCGTTTTTTTGCCTTTTTTGTAGGGAACTTTGGTGTAGGCTTTGAGGTCTTTGATTTCTTCAAAACTGGTGTAGTAAATGGATTTTTCTCCAAACATTTGACCTACGTTTTCGAGGTAAAACATTTCTTCTTCAAATGTTTTTTGGATGTTCCATTCATTGACATCGTATTGAACGTTTAGCGTTTCGTGCTGCTTCAAAAACACTGCTTTGGCATCGGGAAATTGTGCCTTGATGGCTTCTTTGTTAGGCGTTTGTGCGGTGATTGTGATTGCAGTTAATAAAAAACAAACTGCCCACAATAAGGAAATCTTAATTCCATAAAAATTATTGAAAAATTTTTTTTGCTGAATCATGTATTGAAGTTTAAATTTTGAATGCTGAATTTTGAATGATTGAATCTAACTTAAACTGATTCAAAATTCAGCATTCATTCAAAATTATGATATTGGCTTCGCCAAATTAGGGTATTGGAAAGCCAGAAAGAGAGGGTTAGGCAATTTTCAAACATAATTCACTCGCTTACATAGTGTTGTTTGAATTTGCATTTGAGTTTTGAATTTGAATTTGCCTTAGATGTTAATGTGTAACGGTGTTTGAAGCTGAATAGTTTGCGACTAGCAAGCTATTTGCAGTAGAATGTATTTTTATTGTTAAATTTGGGCAAAACATTTCAAACTTTGTGCTATGAAAGAAAATCAAGAAGAACTCATTGAAGTAAATGAGAAGTCTGCCAAACCAGATTGGATAACTACCTTGGAACGAGAAAGTTGGCAGCCAGAGTTATTGATTTCGGGCTTGGCAATTTTTGCAGCGATGCAGTTTCCTGCCCTTATAGCAGACCTTCAACTGTATTTAGCGTTTAATTTTGATAAGGAGATGTTTATGTATGCTACGATTCTCACCTCCTATTTGAGCATCGCTTCTTATGCCATTGCCATCAATTTTTCGATACACTTTGCTTTGCGGGTTTTTTGGATTGGAGTCTTGGGCTTGATGTCGGTGTATCCAGAAGGTATTGACTATGAAAACTATCCGTATGGGGGTAAAAAATTTGTAGGAAAACTACGTCAAAAACTGACAACTTTAGAGGATTTTAGTATTCAAATAGATCGTGTTTGTAGCATCATTTTTGCCTCGTCTGGCTTGATTGTTTTGTCTTTGGTGAGTGCTTGTATTTTGGTCAGTTCCGTTTTTGTGTTGAGTTTAGTGGTCAAATTTCTATTGCCTGATTATTGGCATGACTATTATAACAATGTTACTTTGGGGATTTTAGGAGTTATAGTGAGTCTTTTTACAGTAGTTATTTCGCTTTTCAATTATACCAAACTCAAACATACTGCTTTTGCTGACAAATACCATTTTACGATTTATTGGATATACAGTAGTTTGTTCTTCAATATACTGAATCGCCCGTTTCACTACCTATCTATGACCTTTTCGACCAATAATTCGGCTACAAAAATGAATGTTTTTGCAGGTCTGTATATTGTTGCTCTTTCAGGTTTTGTTGGATTGAAGACGCTTGTGGAAGTTGGAGGTATCGAAACCCGTGATTATTATGCCGAAGAGAGCAATGAGTATGCCTTGAATCCCTTGTTTTACGACAATCTTCGCCCTCAACACCGTTATGCTACTCGCCCCTCGATTCCATCAGATGTGATTGAAGGTAAATTTGTCAAATTGTTTGTGCCTTACACCAAGCGTTTGGATGTGAAATTGAAGGAGATGTGTAAGAGTGGGGGATTGAAGAAAGAGGATTCGATGAGTGATTTCGAGCACAGTCAACTTCAAAACAAGGTTTACCTTGAATGTTTTGAGGAGTTGTATTCAGTCTATCTAAACGATGATAAACTTCAAGAAATAGATTGGCATTTTTATCAACATTCCAACAAAGAGGAGGAAGGGTTGATTTCTTATATTTCAACGGATTCATTGGAAGGAGGGAAAAATGTGCTTCGCATTGAAGAGTGGCATTCGGAAGAAGAAAAAGAGAAGGAAAAGGAAGCAAAGATTTTTGAGATTCCTTTTTGGTTGGGGAAATAAAAACTATTGTTGAATTGTTGAATTGTTGAATTGTTGAATTGCGAGATGGATGTATGAAAAAAAAAGTGTCGAATACCAATAATAGTATTCGACACTTTTCATTAATTGAAGTAATAATTCGAGATGAATCTTTTGTCTTTCATCTCAATTTCTTACGTCTCATCCTTATTTAGAAATATACAACTTCTCATGGTGTACAACACCTGAATCAGTTGTCAATCGAAGTACATACATACCTGCTGCTAAATCTGAACCGTCAATCACAAAAGTATTGTTTTGACCTTCTTCCACATTTCCATTGAATATATTCGCCGCTTTGCGTCCGTCCATCGTGTAAATATCAACTGCTACGTATGCAGTGATACTCAAACCAAATTGAAGTTGAGCCGTTTGTGAGAATGGATTTGGATAAAGACCTACAAAATCTATTGAAGAATGTGTAATGGCAGCTTTATCAACAGAAGGATTGCAATTAACTGAATTGCGTCCTCTTCCTCTTCCACGGTTTTTGCGTCCTACGCCAATATTGGTAGAAAGCGTTTGTCCGTCACAGTCCGTTATCGTTACAGAGTAGTTGCCCGAAGCCAAGCTTGACAAGGAGGTGCTTGCAGGTAAAGTCGTAACATTTACGGTACTCGTTGAAGTATAGTTAGGACCAGACCATTCGATGTCGTAAGAGCCACAACTATTGTCACCACCCTGTATTTCGATGGTCAATCCACCGTCTAAGGTATTGGGACAAGTTTCTTTGATGACTTCGGTAGTTACTATCGACAATGCACCGTATTCTGTTGTCGCTAAATCTTCGCTGTCAATTACAATCAGACCACATTCGTTGCCATCATTCACGGTCAATACCCAATCCACTACTTGATCATACTGAACTACAATCGTTCGACAGTTTGAGCCTGCAAAAAGTTGGAAAGCAGTCGCAAATCCGCCTGTTTTATCTAGGTCTAAACTATAAGGAAGTTTTCCTCCACAAATTTCGATTTGGTAAACCTGCAATCCTGTACCTGTTTGAGAAATGGATTCACTGTCTGCGCTTACTTCAAAAGAAGCCAAAGCGTTTACTTTGATTTCATTTGTACCTTGACAACCTGCATCATTGGTAACAGTAACCGTATAAGTACCAGGAGTTGTAGTCTCTATCATTTGAGTCATTTCACCATTGGACCATTCATAGACGTTCAACAAAGGCTCATAAACGCCCGCATCCAACATGGCACTTTCACCTGCACAAAAATCTCCATTACCTTCAATATTTACTGCAATATTACAAGAGATGCAATCGCTGACATGAACCCCCAAAAAGTCGTTGTTGTTTTGTGGGTAAGCATCCCACTCTATACTTGGATCAAAAGCATCTCCACCTGATTTGTCGCCTTCCAATATACTTGCTTTTCTGCGAAGGGTTTGGTCTCTTGTGCTAACACCATTGTTTTCCCAACGAGTACCAGGATCGAATCCAATTTGACCAATCACATCCAAGGTAATACTGCCTCTGACCAATTCCATGGCATCGTCACCATTGTGAGACATAATATTTGAAAATTCATCTGCTTTATTGAATATGTCGGTATTAGAACCTCCATTGCAAACTACATGTGTACCTCCACTAATGATAGTTCCTGTCAAAGCAAAGGGAGTAGCAGTCGTTACTCCATTTGCATACCTATTGATAACATATCCATCTGCTCCCAAATCAATGTCACTCCCTGTA
>JBMYXW010000307.1:0-4824 GCA_049608825.1 Chitinophagales bacterium | reverse complement strand
GCCTTATAAGCTGCAATGCTTCCAGATATTCCTAATAAAATTTTTTTTCCTTTTAATGACACAAGTTCAAATTCAAAATTCAAGCTCAAAAGCAAAAGCAAAGAAGATGTCTATCTGTTTTTCTTTTTTAGCTGTGACATCACTTTTTGTCCTTCTATTTTTCGCTTCCTGCAATAATAACAGCGAAGAAGGTCAAATTATTACCAAAGACAGTGCGCCAACTAATTTATTGGAAGGTCGTTGGAGGGGAACAATTGGTTTGGGTTCGGAAGAATTGCCCTTCAATTTTGACATTACGGAGCAGAAAAATGGTGATTTGAAAATGACAATTATCAATGCCGACGAACGCATTGAAGTAGAGGATGTAACTTTTACAGAAGATTCTGTATTTATCAAATTGCCTGTATTCAATTCGGAACTGAAAGGAAAATGGCATCCGATGAGAATTATGGGTGAATGGCACAATTATGCCAAAGGAGATGATTATAAACTCTCTTTTTATGCTCGACACAATGACAGTACCCGCTTTGATATGCGAACAGTAAACGACCCTACGGCTAATATTGAAGGGCGTTGGTCGGGAATGTTTATTGCCAAAGACCGTTCGGGCAAAGACGATGCAATCGGGGAATTTCAGCAAGATGGAGAAATTGTTTCGGGAACGTTTATGACTCCAACGGGTGATTACCGTTATCTCGAAGGCTTGATGATTGGAAAGGAAATGAACTTATCTGCTTTTGATGGCGCTCATGCCTTTTTATTCAAGGCAGAAGTACAAGAAAGTGGTGATTTGGTCGGTACATTTTGGTCAGGAAATCACTATGTTGCAGATATGTATTTTTCTCGCAACGATACTGCGACACTTATTGACCCCAACAAAATGACTTTTCTCAAAAAAGGTTACGATAAATTCGACTTTAGTTTTCCCAATTTGGAAGGCAAACAGGTGTCATTAGACGATGCAAAGTACAAGGGCAAAGTGGTTTTGATACAGGTGATGGGTACTTGGTGTCCCAACTGCATGGATGAATCGGTTTTTTACAGTGATATGTACAAAAAATACAAAGACCAGGGTTTGGAGGTTGTCGCACTTTCGTATGAGAAAGCCGAAAACCTAAAAGATGCCAAACCTCTGTTGGAATCTTACAAAGAACGCTTTGACATTCAATACGATATGCTCTATGCTGGCAAAGCGACCAAGGATGCGGCTTCTAAAAGTTTGCCAATGTTGGATGAGGTGAAGTCTTTTCCTACCACGATTTTTATTGACCGAAATGGAGAAGTTAGGCGAATCCACACGGGTTTTACAGGCCCTGCAACGAGTAAGTATGGTGATTTTGTGAAGGATTTTAAAGGGTTTTTGGAGGAATTATTGCAGGAGGCGGTTTAGTTTTTCACCAAAGAAATTTTGAATGATTGAATTTGACATTTGTGAGCTACGAATGAGTTTTATAATCAACTCCCTCCAACCCACGAATCACCAATTCACCAAACCGTTCAATAACTTCTTCTCCTCCCAATTCCAAAAACAAAGAAGGCTCAATCAATTCCAACTCCATCAGATAGAGTTTGCCATCTCTTTCGAGGACATCTACTCTGACGTATTGATGTGGTAAATCAACTGCTTGTAGAATCGTAGCTGCTTGTGAAATAAACGATGCAGGTATATCCATTATGTGACTCAAACCGCCATAAGATTCTTGTATGCGAAAATCACCTGTCGGATTGTTTTTCAATACTGCATGACTGAATTCGCCACCAAAAAACATCAACGACCACTCCCCTACCGTTTGAATTTCGGGCATAAACGTCTGAATCATCACATCCCGTTCTACCACCAAAGCTTCAAATGCAGCTTGTTGTTGTGAAGCTGTTGCCACATCCGTTTGCCAAGTATGAAAAGCATTCAATGAGACAGCAGGTTTTACCACCGCTTTCCACCATCCTTGATTTTCTAAAATAACTTTCAAATTGGCGGTACTTCCTTGTTCAATAAAAACAGTCGGAACTATCTGAACTCCTTTTTCCTGCAATTCATTCAAATATGCCTTGTGCATATTCCAGCGAATGGTTTCCACAGGATTCCAAACATTCACTTGTTTTTCCTCCAATGTATGTAGCCAATTTTGCCATGCTTCAATGTGTTGGTGGTAATCCCAAGTAGAACGAATCAAGACCAAGTCAAAAACAGTCCAATCTACTACAGAATCGTTCCACACTACATATTCTACTTCAAAGCCCTTTTTTTGAAGGTATTGGGACAATACATAATCGTCTGCTGCATGTGCGGGTGCATCATTGCAAGTAGCAAAAGCGATTTTTTTCATCTGTTGTTGTTTTTAGTTTTCGGTCGTTTCATAAGGATTCGTTTTTACTTTTTCCATCACTCTCTCAGGATGTATAGTAACTCGAAAACCTGCCTTTTTATACAGATTTTGAGCCGTTTCGGTCATCAACATCCAACGCCTAACAGTTTGTAAATCGGGATGAGCCTGAATAGTTTGACTGAGCCACAAAGCCAAACCTTGCCCCCTAAATCCTTCTTCAACAAACACATCTGCGAGGTAAGCAAAGGTGCTGTAATCGCTGATGATTCGTGCAAAACCTATTTGTTGTTGTTGGTGATACAGTCCAAAATTGAGTGAGTTTTGAAGGGATTGTTCTACAATATTTTTGGGAATATTTTTAGCCCAGTAGCTATCTTTGCTCAAGTATTGGAAAATGTATTCGACATCTAAAAGTGAATCATCGGTTGAGATGAGATAGTCGTCTTTTTCGGTGTAAAATGGTGTATTCATTGATTTTGAACTTTTAATTTTCCTTTGACTAAAGTAGGACGGAATTTATTCCGTTCATATACAGGCTACTCGGACTAAAGTCCAAGCTACTACAATATGAAAAAATAGTTACTTAGCCTCTCTGCCTTCTGGACCATAAAAAATTACCCATGTCAAAAAATCTTCTGTGAAGTCTTCAAAGCGATGCTCAACTCCTGCTGGAACAAACAATACGTCTCCTGCTTCAAAAGGATGCCGAATTCCATCATTGAAGAAAGTACCGCTTCCGC
The DNA here is from genome assembly GCA_049608825.1 of Chitinophagales bacterium. Lineage (GTDB taxonomy): Bacteria > Bacteroidota > Bacteroidia > Chitinophagales > UBA2359 > JAUHXA01. The sequence goes on along the minus strand of JBMYXW010000307.1, from coordinate 1,757 downwards.
TGTAAACCACATACAATTCATCCTGTTTGTGAGGTTTTTGCAAATCTACCTTTTGCGGCTGATACAATTCTATGCTCATACTTTCGTGCTGCAAAGTTTCGATAAATCGATAACCGTCTTTTCGGTCATTCAACTTTTGCAGGGCAGTTTTTACATCTATTCTGAAATTTTCTTTAATGTTCTGCTCTTTGGTTAGATTGTTTATCGCTACTTCAATGGTGTTTTCTTCTTCAAAAATCTGATGCAGGTGATGCTCCAAATGTCGCACATAGTCTGTTATCCACCATTGAAGGCTACTTTCTGAACCATCCGTATTCAGCACTTTTGAAGGCAGATTTTCGAGAGGCAGATTTTTCCAAACTCGTACAATTTGGTGATTTAGGGTCAACCACAATTGTACGATATCCTGTATTTGCATTTCTTGATAGCCGTTGATTCGCACACAATCGTCTTGTGCATAGCCCTGAATTTGGTAGGGTTTGACACTGTATTGAATCTTGATGAATCGCCGCAAATTATTTTGGGCTGAATCTACGAGATGTCCCAAAATTTCTTTTTTTGACCATTTGTGAGGTTGTGGTTTCTGCTCCAAAACCGATAGAGGGATTTTTTGAAGGCGATTTGGAACACTTTGGAGGTGCTGTTCCATGCTTTTTATGAGTTGTTGCATTTCGTTTTTGTTGTGTTTAGGTGTTTATGTTGATTAAGTGTGTTTGGGTGTTCAAGGGTTTGTGTTGATAATCGTTTTTATGTTGATAACTGTTTTTATGTTTTTGAGTACATAAATACCCAAATCAAATAACACTTAAACACAACTATCAACTCAAGCACATAAACACTTGATTACACAATTATCAGCTCAAACACCCAAACACCCTAAGCGAGATACCTTTCTTGTACAATCGCTAAGTGATGGGTTTCGTGTCCTGCAATGATGTATGCCAATGCCCGTACCGAAATCGGGTAGCCGCTTGCCGTTCCCATTCTCTTAAACATTTCTTCGTCAAAATGGATAAAAAGAGAAAGAGTAGCCGAACGAACAGCCATGTATTCTGCCAATAGCGATTCAGGACTCCGTTTGTGGGTTTTGGAGTTGGCAATGTAATCGTCTTGCTCAAATCCAGGAAGAGAAGTTTTATCGTTTCGGGCAATTCTCAAAGCACGATATGCCATGATACGCTCGGTATCAATGATGTGCATCACAACTTCTTTGATAGTCCATTTGTCCTCTGCATAACGGTAATCCCATTTTTCAGAGGGAATTAGACGGCAAAAACTTTCCATCATTTTTTGTCCTTTGGACAGGGAAGCAACAATGTCGTTGCCTACTACTTTGTTGATGTACCGTTTGAAGTAGTCATTGGATTCGTGAATATCAGGTCTTTGCAATGTGGTTGCAGTCATAGTATTGTTGTTTTGTTTGATTTTGTTTTTTGAAGTAAAAGGCAACGTCCTAACCAAGATTAGGAAACGTTGCCTTTATTGTTATCCAGAAAAAAGAAGAATAAAAAGAAAAAATTTATATGAAACACTATTTGTAAAACTCAAATTCAAGGTGCAAATTCAAATTCAAAAACCCATTGACTTCAATGTGAACCAAAATCCGAACATAAGCACCTTATTTTTTGAAAGCTTCACTTATAGATGTTCAATACTCCAAAGGTAAAATATATCTGGACTACTGTAAGCAACCACTTTTATCTTTTTGAATAGTCCACTTTTTTATTTACTTTCGTATTCCATTTCAAAAATTCAAA
>JBMYXW010000306.1:0-4827 GCA_049608825.1 Chitinophagales bacterium | reverse complement strand
TTACACCAAATTTTGTTATTTTTACGAAGTAGGAGTTTTAGAACAAACAAGCACGGGAAAACCAATAACACCTTTGATAGGTTGTGACATTTTTGTGGTAAATAATGAGGATGAAGTATTACTCATTAGAAGAACAGATGAAGGACAATGAGTTTGTTCATTTGGTTTTTAGAGGAGACATTGTAGGCGGAAAAGCCACGACTTCAATCGAATCGGATGAAATAGCATGGTTTAAGGAAGATGAATTACCTCCATTGTCTGATGGTCATGAGGTAAGGATTAAATATGGATTCGAGTTTTTGAAGAGTAAACAAGCCTACTTTGAATAGATAGGAATTCTTGACCAGCTCCACGAAAAGTTAACAACAATCAATTATCTGGTTTTCAACACAGGCTAATTACAGGCGGAACATTTGGGATGGCATGACGGTTATACAGACCTTTGTAAGCAATTAAATAAAAAAACCACAATGAGATTTGCCCTATTAACAGCTTTTATTTTAAGCATCCTTCTTTTGTCTTGTAGCGATAAAAGTCCATCAAAATCAGACCAAAAAGATAGTCCAGCTTATCAAAACAAGGGACACGAATTGGTTTACAAAATGGTACAAAAGGTCGGCGACTACACTGCACTCCTTAAGCATAAGGATGTGGTATATACCTACACTTATCAAACCCCCGATGGCAAAATGGATGTTTCAACAGAGAAATACATTTTTGATGGAGAATTATCTTATGGAACTTATCAACAACATGAACGCACTTTCCCTGACTTAGAGGGACAAATTGAGCAGGGATATGACGGCAAAGAGTATTGGCTAAAGCACAATGGACAAATCTTAGACGATCCAACACGATTGAAAAGAGTCGCTTTCAATCGACCTACTAATTTTTATTGGTTTGCGATGATCCAAAAACTCTTGGATCCTGGATTGAATTATAAACACATTGGAGCAAGTACAATAAATGACATACCGTATGATATTGTTAGAGTCACTTTTAATTCAAGTAAGGTAAAACCTACCGATATTTATCAACTTTATATCAATAAAAATACTTCATTGGTTGACCAATTTCTTTTTACGGTGGCTGATTTTGGTAAGATGGAAACGCCAAATTTGATGAAGCTCCAATATGAAGAAGTAGAGGGTATCTTGATTCCGACAAAACGAGAATACAAAAAATCTACTTGGAATGCAGATGTAAGTGACGCACCTTGGGTAAAGGTAATCTGGTCTGATATTAAATTCAACAACGACTTAACAAATCAAGATTTCAAAAAAGAACACCAATTACCGCAATAGGGCTGAACCTTCAGAGTTAACAGAATTTTTAAAGAAAAATTAAAGAGCCATAATTTTAAGGTTCTCTGACAAAATCTGTGAAATGAGACTACGGTAGTCTATTACGTAAAAAGAATCCATAAGAATTGTACAGCAAATCAATTTCTTATAAATCAAAACTACCGTAGTCTTTATTTACTCCACAAAAATTGTCAAAGAACCTGTTTTATTTAGTGGAGTCAGAAAAAACAAATGAAACTGAGATGGGATTTTAATAATATCCACCTTCTTCAACTCACAAAACCAACAAACCAACCTCCCTCAAAAACCTCATATTTTCAGAATGCCAAAACAATTCAAAACTCTCAAACTCAGCTTCAAAATCCTTCTTCAAAGCTCCAAAAGTCAAAGTCTCCCCTCTTACTACCGATACAGATTCCAACATTTTTACCAGCCATTCTCCCTCCTCTTTGCGAAACGGAAGTTCAACCTGTTCCGTTCTACTGTGGAAAGTCAGTCGAAGCATCTCAATCGTTTGTTTACGCTTGGTCTTTTGAAAGGGGAAAACAGCAGGTTTACTGCCCAACCATGTGATTTTAGTTGAGGCTTTTGTGGCTTGATAAGGTTCGGACTTCAAGCATTGAAGGATAAAATTCTTAGGAATTTTAGTGCGGGGAATTTTGAAGTCAAACCATTCTTTTAGGGAAAATTCAAATCCGATTCCGTGCATAAAATTGAAGAGGGATTTCTTCAAACCAAAACTGAACCGAGAGTGGTCGATACCCGTTTTGTCCCGAAATTCGATGTCGTTGTTGGCAAAAGTAATCGTAGGAGTTGCAGGGATAATACCATAGTCTTTGGGATTCAAGCCGATGGGACTGTGGGCGGTCAGGGCGAATTGATGCCAAAAACCCGATTGCAAAACCCCTTCTTCAAACATTTGCCGAACCATTTCGAGGCTGTCGATGGTTTCTTGTACCGTTTGAGTGGGGTAACCATACATCAAATAAGCGTGAACCATGATGCCCGATTCGGTGAGATTTTGGGTTACTTGTGCGACCTGCGAAACCGTTACGCCTTTCTGAATCAGCTTCAATAAGCGGTCAGAAGCCACTTCCAAGCCTCCCGAAACGGCAATGCAGCCAGAAGCCTTCAATAAAGAACACAACGGACGGGTGAAGCTTTTCTCAAAGCGAATGTTTGTCCACCAAGTCACCGTCAATTTTCGGCGTAGAATCTCCAAAGCCAAAGCCCGCATCAAGGCAGGTGGCGCAGCTTCATCCACAAAATGAAAACCCTTTTCACCCGTTTGGGCAATAATCGTCTCCATTCTGTCCACCAGCATTTTGGCTGCAATCGGTTCATAATGTTGGATATAATCCAAAGACACATCACAAAACGTGCATTTCCCCCAATAACAACCATGCGCCATCGTCAGTTTGTTCCATCTACCATCACTCCAAAGGCTGTGCATCGGATTGGCGATTTCGATGACCGAAATGTATTGGTCGAGCAGTAAATCGGAATAATCGGGCGTACCTACTTCTCTTTGTTTGTAGTCTCTTTGAAGTGAAAAATTGTTGTAAATCACCTTGTCGTTTTCCTTCAAGAAAGTGCGCTTGAGTAGAGAGAGTTGGAGATTTTCTTTGGGATGCAATACATTGGAAGCCAACAATTCTATCGGCAATTCTCCATCGTCCAAAGTGATGTAATCGAAATAGTCAAAAACCCGTACATCCGAAACCGACCGCAATTCGGTGTTTGGAAAACCGCCTCCCATTGCCGTTTGGATGTGTAGATGGTGTTTTTTGATGAATTGGGCGCAGCGAAAAGCACTGTATAGATTTCCAGGAAAGGGAACAGAAAAACAAACCAATTTGGGTTGAAGCTCGGTCAGTTGTTTGCTGAGGATTTGAAGGGTGATGTCATCTATATAAGTCGGCTCTTTTTGAAGGTGTTCGTGGAGTTCATTGAAGGAGTTGGCACTTCGACCAAGCCTTTCCGCATAGCGGCTAAAGCCAAAATTTTCATCCACACATTCTTTGATAAAATCGGATAAATCTTCAAGATAAAGCGTGGCTAAATGCTTGGCTTTGTCCTGCATTCCCATATTGCCGAATGCCCACTCCAAGTCGTCCACCTCGTCAAATCTTGCGGCTTGTGGCAGAAAGTTGTCGCTGCAAATCTGCCGAGCAAGCGTTGGGTTGTGTCCTTGAAGGAAAGAAATAATGTCGTCAATGGTTTTGCAGTAGTCGTCCTTCAATGAAAATATTCGCTCTGCATTTTCGGAGAAGTCTGCTTGATTTGCAGCTGCAAAGTTGAACAATTTTTGTAGGTTTTCTTTGGAGAACATCGCCAATATGACTTCAATTCCCAAGTCCATTTGAAAGGCAGAAATACCTTTGGTGTTGAGAAATCCTTTTAGGTAAGCCGTTGCAGGATAGGGCGTATTGAGTTGGGTAAAGGGTGGGGTGATGAGCAGAAGGTCTTTCAAAGCTGTTGTGTTTTTGGCAAATGTAGGTTTTTTATGGGAATGGAACACGGATGAAACATGATTTGAACAGATTTTATGGGCTATTTTTTAATAAGGGATGAGGATGAATAAGCAAAGCGTAATTTGTAAACTTATTTTTCAGCATTCCTAACTTGACGTAGCCAGTATCATAAAATATTGAAGGCTCACCACTGATAGATTTGCGAATTACGATTACATGATGTTTGATTTGTGATGTTTAAAAATCAAAGCTCTAAAATCATTTCATATCCGTTCAATCAATCCAATCAGCGTGCTATCGAATATAATTTTGGAGTAACAAAGAAGATTGGTTATTTTAGATTGCACTTTAACTTCCCTTAACTCCCATTAAAAACCAAAAAAATGACACACCAAGAAGTCCTAAAAAAAGTCGAATGGAAAGACCTCAAAAAACTGACTTTCAAAGAAATGTTGATTGAAAACAATTTGACCCTTCCGTGGCTCATCATCTCTTTGACGCTGGCTTATTGTGGTTACTATTTACTCGCTTTGCCATTTTCGGGCTTTTTCTTTCTGACAGGATTGAGGCAAGTACACAATGGTTTTCACAACTCATTGGGGACAACCAAATTTTTGACTTGGCTTTCGTTTTATATCAATAGCGTTCTGATGATTGTGTCCGTTCATGCCGTAAAATTCAATCATTTGAGGCACCACAGATATTGTTTGGAAGAAGAAGATTATGAAGGCAAATCGGCAAAAATGACTTGGTATGGAGCGATTTTGTATGGCCCAATCCATTTCTTCTTGATTCACAAAATCACCCTTCAAATCGGCAATTCCAATTACAGGAAAAATGTAATCGCAGAGCTTTTGTCGATACTTGTCTTTGTTTCCGTCGTTTTTTATTTTCGCATCGACTTTTTGATATACCACATAATTGTGATGATTGTAGGGGAATGTCTCATGGCATTTTTTGCAGTATGGCTGGTGCATCACGATACGCACGAAACGCCCAATTTTGCGAGGACGCAAAGAACGGGATGGAAAAATATAATTTCATTCAGC
>JBMYXW010000305.1:0-4832 GCA_049608825.1 Chitinophagales bacterium | reverse complement strand
TTCAACACATCCTCCTCCAATTCCGAAAAGACCAAACCTCTACGAGCATACATTCTACGTGCTGTGTCTATGGCTTTGTCTATTTTGTGTGTTGTAAAATCTTTACCTCCTCCCCACGAAAAAGAAGGAATAAACTTCGACGGAAAATCACTTCCAAAAACATTGGTGGCAGTCCCGACCACTGTTCCTGTATTGAACATTGTATTGATACCACTCTTAGAATGATCCCCCATAATCAAACCACAAAACTGTTGTCCCGATTCTACAAAATCTTCTGCGCCATAATTCCACACTTTCACCTCACTGTAATTGTTCTTCAAATTAGAGCTATTTGTATCTGCCCCCAAATTACACCAAGCACCCAGCACTGAATTGCCCAAATACCCATCATGTCCTTTATTGGAGTAGCCCCAAATCACCGAATTACTTATTTCTCCACCGACTTTTGCATAAGGGCCTATCGTAGTTCCACCATATATTTTCGTTCCCATTTTCACCACCCCATTTTCACAAAGCGCAAAAGGTCCACGAATCAAACTCCCTTCCATCACTGTTGCATTTTTGCCAATATATATTGGTCCATTTGTTGCGTTCAAAAAAGCTCCTTGAACACTTGCTCCTTCTGCAATAAAAATATTATTAGGATTGAGAAGTGTATTGGTCGCACTCGAATTTTCGCTTGTTTGATTGAAGGTAAGCATTTCAAAATCATGTTGAATCGCTTCGGAATTATAGCCAAAAATATCCCAAACATGATTGAGTTTTTGGTAAGGAGCATCGGGAGAATGTGTCTGAAAAGAAGTAATTAAAGGAATCTGTTCGTTCGTACTTTTGTGCAGAATATGAGGGTGTGAACGGTCGTTTTTTGCGGCAAGAATAATATTCTCATCAACAATCGCCTCATTTACACCCAGATTTTCAATCTGCAATAGCAAATCTTTATTGGGCAGTATGGAAGCATTGATAAATACATTCACCGATTTTTTTGCCCAATTCATCGGAAACAAGTCCTGCAAATAAGGCGCAGTCAAAGTAGATGTCGGTTGATTTAAGGCACGCTCCCATTTTTGTCGAATCGTCAAAATACCAATTCGCAAATCTGCAACAGGTCGGGTAAATGTAAGAGGTAGAAGATGTCTGCGAGTAGCGTCGTCAAATAGAATGTAATTGCTCATGAGCGATTCGGCAGAAAAAGGTTAAGAGATTATTATATTTTTACTAAATTTTGAATATCAACATATCAGGGTTATCCTCCAATAAGTGAAGTATGTACAAGCAAAAAAGCCTCGATATATAATCGAGGCTTTTCTGAAAATTTATTTCGTTACTATACAAAAGAATAAGCGTAATAGTTTGTTATACCTATTTCTTTTTGAAACGAGCGTATTTCTTTTTGAACTTCTCAATTCTACCAGCGGTATCAATAAGTTTCATTTCGCCAGTAAAAAATGGGTGTGAAGCACTGGAGATTTCTAATTTCACCAATGGATATTCTTTGCCATCTTCCCAAACAATTGTATCTTTAGTGTCGACCACCGAACGTGACAAAAAAGAATGGTCACAAGAAAAGTCTTTGAAGACAACAAACCGATAATTCTTTGGATGTATCTTTTTATTCATTTTATATGTTGTTTTTGATTTTTTTCGAGCCGCAAATTTACAAAAAAAAACATTATTCCAAGCGTTAAGGGAATTATTTTAAGAAAAAATACCTTATTGATTCAAAGAAACTGACTTCTTTGGTTTCAAAAAATGATTTTCACCTTTTCTATCAAACTTCAAATACAAATACTAAACCATAATTTACTATTTGTATTTGAACTCAATATTGAGTGTTATCATCAAAATCAACTGTTAATCATGAAGAAATGGAGAAGATTCAACGGTGACCCAATCTTGGAACTAAAACAAACTGTTGAACAAACAATTATCAGAGAAAAAAATGCAGGATATAAGCTAAAAATCTGCATTGGTTCCGACTCACAAGTGCATGGTCCTACGGTAGAATTTGCTACCGTAATCGTTTTCTTGCGAGAAAAAAGAGGCGGCTTTATGTTTATTCACAACGAAAGCAAGACCCAAAAAATGTCAATCAAGGAACGTATGTTGTTGGAAGTAGCCATGTCTATTGAAATTGCATACAGCCTTTGCGACCTATTGGATGCCTACGACATTGACTTGGAGGTTCACGCCGACATCAATACCAACCCGCAATTCGAATCCAATGTAGCTCTAAAAGAAGCTATGGGATACATCTTGGGAATGGGCTTCGCCTTCAAAGCCAAACCAAATGCTTTTGCTAGTTCTGTATGTGCTGACAAAATGGTGTAAGGGCATCAGATAACAATGAGCAACGCTCAAAATATTCCTTTATTGAAGAAATGATGGAGCATTTTGGGCATTTTTTAATTCCCATAATATCTTCTATAAAACCTATAAAACTTCACAAATAAATATGGCTTGGTACATTGTAGATCGAAAAATCGGCAAGGCGGGGAATCTCAAACAACGACAAAATCGGCAACGGGAATGGACTCAAAAATATGGTGATAATTGGATAATTGGTTATGTTTGGGAAGGCGAATTTATTACACAAGAAGAAGCCTTAGAAATGGTTTACTATCAAAGCTACAAAGCTCATTTTGACCAACATCCCGAAGACCTCAGCGAACTTATCCAAACGGCAAAGGTATTGCGAAATCCCCATGCCAAACTAACAGGTGGTGTGGATTTGCAAGTACCTGCTATTCTGCAATATTTAGAGCAACACAACCTAATGCTAAAGGGTAATGAAGTAGTAGATATTGGTTCTTTTGGCAATCGAAGTCATAAAATTAGTGTTCGATTAAGTCCTTTGACGATAAAAGTAGTTGGAAACGATAAAATGACGTTAGAGAAATTTTGGCAAGAAAAGAAGTGTTTGAGTGTTTGGGAAAGTGATTATAGTTTCAAGGATGGCGACTTATTTTAAAACACTTAGGCAAGGTTTACCGATTAATCAACTCCAATATGCTAATCCCATATTCATCTACCTTATTCGTAGAATTAGAGAGAACAATTACAGCCGTTTGTGTCGCTTCAATAAAAGCAACATAGGAGCTAAAGCCTCCTGTTTTGCCGCTGTGTGTATAAATCAATGGAAACTTTTTGTGCTTACCTCGTTCGATGATAAACCACCCTAAGCCCGCATAGACTTTTTTATCATCCGTTTTGTTTTTAATATTGAAGCAGTTTGCTAAAAAAGAGTACTCCGAAGTTGGTTTCATATTGGCCTCGGTAAATCGAACCAAGTCCCTCAAAGAAGCATATAGGGCTTCACTTCCACCTAATGAAGCATAGTGTTGTTGAGGTTTTGGATTTCCTGAAAAATCGTACCCTTTCAAAATGTTTTTTTTTGAAGCAATTTCCTCTAAAAAACCTGTATCTTTCACATCTAAGGGCTGAAAAATATATTGATTCAATAATTCATTGTAGTTTTTGTCAGCCGCATTTTCCAATAAATGCCCCAATAAGCCCATTCCAAAATGGGAATAAGTAAATATTTTTTTTCCTTTTTTGAGGGCTTTGATTCGTTTTTTGTTCATACTAGGTTTGTAAGACATCAAGTATTCGTAGGCATCTTGAAGTCTGTAATACGCATACGGATTATCTTTGTTCTTCATTTTCATTGGCAAATTGCGAGGCATTTTGGGAAACCCAGAAGTATGTGTTGCCAATTGTTCTATGGTGATTTTTTGCAGTCTCTTATTTGCAGTTACCACAGAATCGGGAAGGTAGTCGGTTATTGAATGATTTAGTTTTATTATGTTCTGTGCTATCATTGCAGCAAGCAAAGATGTTGTAAAAATTTTGGTGACAGAACCAATACCGAATAAGGCAGTACTATCTACTTTGTCGATGTTTGGCTGTTTGTTTCCTATAAAACTATAGTGATAGGTGTAACCTCGTTCTATAATTCCGACTTGAAGTTGGTGAGTATTGTCTTCTTCTAAATAAGGTTGAACGATTCGGGCAACCAAGTCTTCTAATGCTTGACTTGGTTGTGCATTTGAGTGAATAGTGATAATAAGTAATCCTATGATTATTAGTAAAACGTGTTTTATCATGGTATTGAGCCTTTAAAAAAAGCCCGTTAGTAATAAACCAACGGGCTTCAAATATCATAAAAATCATGTAAAAAAGACTATTCCTTCTAAAAGTTTAACAATTAAATTCGCTAAAAAGAAATCGTTAAACTGCCACATTGTACTCACGTAAGGCTTCATTAAGTGAAACCTTTTTGTCCGTAGAGGCTTTTCGTTTTCCAATGATTAAGGCACAAGATACTTGGTATTCTCCAGCAGGAAACTTTTTGGTATAACTGCCAGGAATCACCACTGACCTTGAAGGAACAATCCCTCTGTATTGAATAGGTTCTGTTCCACTCACATCAATGATTTTAGTAGATTGGGTCAACACCACATTTGCTCCCAATACTGCCTCTCTTTCTACACGAACGCCCTCTACAACAATACAACGAGAACCAATAAAACAGTTGTCTTCAATAATCACTGGACTTGCTTGAACGGGTTCTAATACGCCACCAATTCCAACGCCACCGCTTAGGTGAACATTCTTACCGATTTGGGCGCAAGACCCAACCGTCGCCCAAGTATCGACCATTGTTCCACTATCGACATAAGCACCAATATTGACATAAGATGGCATCATAATCACGCCAGGTGATAGGTAAGCTCCAAATCGAGCAAGCGCATGAGGTACTACACGCACTTTGAGACTTTGAAAATTTTTCTTTAAAGGGATTTTATCATAAAATTCAAATGGACCTGCTT
>JBMYXW010000304.1:0-4835 GCA_049608825.1 Chitinophagales bacterium | reverse complement strand
AGCCAGATCTCCTTCCATTTCTGGAATACCATCTGTAAATTGAAGTGCATTGTCCCACGGCTGTAAAGTGCCGATATTCAAACGCTTGGTTTTTTGGAGGCGCATTTTTTCTCTTAGTGGCACAAAATATTTTTGCATCAAACGACCGAAGTGTTGAATTTCTTCTTTGCCAAAATCTTGCCGCTTGGCATAACTCGCCTCAGTCAAATTTTTGTAACCTGTTTCTACTGCTGTTCGGTGGCGAATCTGCACCAGTTTTTCAAAGGTAGCTTCCAGTTGAGGTGCATTTTGTAGATTTCTATCCCAAAGAGCCATTGCCGCTTTTTTGCGAACATTGCTGTCAAGAGAGGTCATTTTTTTGGAGACTTCCCAAATCGGAACCTCTTTGCCCTCATACTGCATGGTTCGTTTTGACAAGCTTTTGCGGTATTCGCCCACTATTTTGTTCTCCTCCTGTTGAAGCGGAATTAGCTTGGGCGAATTGCTTGCTATTTCTTTTGCTGCAATGACAAAGTATTGTTTACCAATCTGTTTTTCGATGAAAGCTCGTTGGGGATGTTGGAGCAATACTCGGTAAAATTGGCACAGTAACTCATGGAATTGAGGAAAATGGCTGTCAAAAAATTGCATCTTTTGTCGATGCTTCTCCACAGATAAATCTATGGAATTCAACACATACGCCAAATGATAAGCCGTCTGAAAGTCCGTTTGGAGCTCATTGATTTGCTGAAAAATAGCGTACAGTTTCGTTGCTTTTTTTTCGGCTTCAAAGGCTTGAATCAAGTCCTCAAATTTGTTTTTGAGGACTTCAAAATTGGGCTGAATGTAAGGAATGTCTTTGAATTTAATCATTTGTTTCATTTTTTATCATCTTGAACTTCCTTCAAAACCACGGACAGCTTCTCCCCAATGTAATTGACATAGTGCAATTCTGTAAAACCATATTGTTCATTGAAGAAATATTGGAGCGTAGAAGTACTCATTTTGAAGGTAGCAGTGGCGTTGAGTTCCCAGCATTTCAATGTGCCAATATTAGGGTAGGATTTGGTGAAGGAGTCTGTTATCTCGTGATTTTTTTGAATATTGGCATAAGACCAATCACCGTCTGTACCAAGCATTTCTAAGCTTGTGCTCCATTTGTTTCCAATTTCTAAGGGATATCTAAGGTGTGGATAGGGAGCGACTTGGGTGAATGAATATTGATTGTGTCTCATTGGATGAAGCCAAACATTCTCTACATTTTCAATAATACCTTCTTCTTTTTTACTTTTCCATCTATTAGCATAATTTGCTTTCTTATTAATCGTAGGGTTTTCAATAAATCGAATGGAATCTTCTGGACTGTAATGGTATTTATACACCATTATATCTTGTCTATTGGGTGAAAATTCGGTACGTTTACCCGTTGCCATCCATTCTACTTTTTCTTGTGAAAGCGTATCTCCCTCTACTCCAATGTAGGTCGCCTCATAGATATAGATTCGACCTGCGGGGTAAATGACTCTGTATTTTGGAATTTTTCGTTCTACAATGGTAGAATCTTCTTCGGAGGCATAAGTCGTTCGGATGTCGTATAGCTGTTGCTCTTTTGGCGTTTCTTTTGAAGGGTTTGAATTGCAGGAGTTTAGAAAAATAAAGATTAAAAGTAAGCTGTATTTCATTTCTTTGGTTTTTCTGATTTGTCTTCAAGCGGTTTCCAAGTATATTCCAAGTCCATTTTTTTTAGATGATCTTCAAAGGATTCCAAGCCAACCGAAGCTCTCCATTCATTTACCTTCTCTTCATCTGCCAATCTGCAAGGCATTCTTACCCCTTCGTTTTTACAACGGTAAGTGCCATATTTTTGAGGTTCACCGCTGTACAATGCCGTTTGGTCCACCAACAAAGCCGCCAAACGTGGAGAGCACAAGCCTTTTTTGGCACTTTCAATCAATAGAGGAATAAAATAATCTTTGCGGTAGGCTGAATGACAATGAAGAAGAATATCAAAAAAAGCAGGATTGCCATTTTTGTATTGCTCCTGTTTTTTTTCTATTCCGACGATTGCTTCGCTCAAAAAACCACGTTCATCCATCATTTCTATAATCCTCACCGCTTGAAGGGAATCGAGTCTATTTTGAACCTCGAAATTCTTGTTATATTTAGCCGTATTCTTCCGGTATTTTTGGTCGATTTTTAACATCTGTTTGATTTCCTTTCGCCATTCTTCATTCAATTTTGCAGCGAAAGCCTTGTGTTTTTGTGGGTAATTCTTTTTCAAAGTTTTCCAATTTGAGGCATTGAAGTCGGCAAAATCTTCCTGTTTTTTGATGAACTTCAATGTTGTGCCTTTTTCAAAAGCCTTCAATAGATAAGCGACTGCTGCTGCTTTGTCGGCCAACTTCAATGCTGTTTTGGCTGCTTCTACCAAATCCCACCTCAATGCTTCTGCATTCTCAAAAGCGGTTTGGTAGTGCTTCAAAGCAGCTTCGTAATTGCCGTCTATGTAGCTTAGTTCGGCTTGATTGGTGAGCGGGTAGTAGTCTGTGAAATAGTTGGCTTTGGTTTGTGCTTTTGTTATTGAAGGAATTGCAGCCAATAATGAAAGAACAAGGGAAATTTGAAGGATTGAAGAAAGAGTGAGTACTTGCATGTTTTTCTTTCTGATAAAAGTGAGGGAATAATTGAATTTAAACTAATTACATTCTAAATATTCAGCAGGATTTTCAAAAGGCACATATCCTTCTGGAAGTTCTTTTTTACCATCTTTTTCGACATAAATGGGTAAGGGATACAAGCCAATCTCCAATCTTCGTTGGTCAATATTGGCTACATCTTCAATGGGTGAAAATTGTGTCGCATAATTGAAAGTTCCATAGGTTTGTTTCTTTCCTTCCCCGAATACATTTTGTCTATCTACAAAAATTGCATATTGATTAGGTGTGATGTAACCTCGGCGTAAAAAATCATCCAACATGTTGTCAACTTGTTCTTTGTCAACACTTTTATAAGAAGATGCGTGAAGCAATATGAGATAAGCACTGACGATTGATTCTGTTCCCAACTGATTGTAGGTCAAGTTGCTGTTGTCTGCAAGGAGTGCTTGTAATTCTTGAAAATTCTTTTGGTCTATTTTTTCTGTATATTTCCAAGTTGTAGAGTCTTTGTGATTGTGAACAAGCTTTCTAATACTTTGGTCAATAGCCTTCATTTTAGCCAGTTGAGTGTAGATTTCCATATTGGCTTGACAAAAAAAGTTTTGACGGTGGCTTGTATATTTCTTTTCTACAATCAGCCATTGAATGCTATCCAATTTTTCATTTACCCCTTCATGTTCCTTCAATGCTTTGAGTGTATAACCCCTGTCAAATGCAGCATATAAAGACTCCAAAGCCTTGTCCTCTTTGCCTATATGAAGATAAGCAATACTTATGTCAATCAAATCGAAGGGGTGTGCAGAAGCCATATCAAAAGCCTTTTGATACTGATGTATGCCTTTGTCATAGTTTTTGTTGAAACAACTGATTTGCGCCTGACAAATAATTTTGTGGTAGCAATTGTAATCTTGTGCTTTTGTTATTGAAGGAGTCGCCCCCAATAAGACAAAAACAACAAAGACTTGCAATATGGAAGGAAGATTGGCTATTTGCATGATTTATTTTTCAATAAAAGTGAGGGAATAATTAGCTATGTATTGAAGTGAAACGCATTTTTAGCAGTTGATATTATATTTCTATGTTTTTTGTAATGATTTTATCACCACAACATATTTCCAAAACATACTTTCCTTTTGAAAGCAAAAGCGGTTGTTTGTGATTAGGCTTCAAAATCATCATATCCACTGGCACCAATTCGTTAAGAGGTGATTTTGCTGCTTCCGAAGCTTTGTAAGCGGCAATAATGCCTGATGTAGCCGTACAAGGAGTCAGGAATTCCTCTACAAACTTAGGTTTTGTGTCGGGGAGATATTTCCAATCAGGGCGGTGGTTTAGATAGTTTGTTTTGGGGTGAAACACTTGTATGTCAAAGGAATTGGTTTTTGAAGGTAGGGTAAATGCTTGTTCGTTTTTATTGACAAAAACGCTGGATTCGAGGATAGGAAATATCTGACGGTAAGGATTTTCATAGTCGGACTGGCTTCTTTCGGATAAATCCACTTGATCAATAGTAAGAGGATTGATGCCTGTAAATTCTTTGAAGCAACCAGCCATTGCTTTTCCTTTTTTTGTTAAAGTAGTATCTTCTTTGATATGACCAAAACCTGCATGAACAAAAATTTTCGCCTGTGGGTCTTTGTCCAATATTTTCTTGATATTCATCGCTTGTTCTATCTCTCTTTCTTTTTTCTTGACTCCACTCGACGATTCGTAAGCAAACAATTCAAAACCCAAGTCCAATGCCAATCGCAAGAAGTTGGCAAACTCAGGGTCTTTGGTATAAATTCCACTTTTTTGTACTGGGAATTTTCTTTCATTGATGCTGTCCTTCTTCCAAAGAGCTTCTAAGCCCAAATAGCGGTATCCCAAACCATACAAGCCTATCAATAGTTGTTTAGAAAAATTTCGATGTTGGGAATTGTGATGGGCTTCGTTGATAAAAACCGCTTGTTCATTTTTAGCCCTCTGCAAAATATAATCAATTGCATCTGTTTGTTCATGGTGTTTTTTGAAGACTTTGATTTGTTTTCTGCTAAGAGGAGCTAGGGTTTTGACTGTTCTACTGCTGTCCCAATACGCCAATGCCAATTGATGTTCTCCAATTCTGGCGGCTCTCGCGGCGGCGGCTTGATATCCCCATGAAGTTGTTATTCGTTGGATGTCAGCGATGTTTTCATAACTGTCACATCCCACTCCAGA
>JBMYXW010000303.1:0-4835 GCA_049608825.1 Chitinophagales bacterium | reverse complement strand
CCCTCCAATCCATACGCCTCCAACAACTCTTGATTCTCTTCAAAACCCTTCCATCGTTTCTTAGGCAAATCCCCAAAATCTTGTTCCCCACTTGCAATCACCCGCCAAAATTCCTCCAAGTTGCGACAGCTCCCAAAATGAGCGTCCATCCCGACAATAACAAGGGGGGCTTTGTAGAGACGTTTTACCAAAACGTCTTTATCTGTTTGTGTTTCAAGGTCTTTCTGTTTTTTGGAGATATTGGGGAGGCGTTTTGGTAAAACGCCTCTACGTATTTGTGTTTCAGGGTATTCGTGTTTACATTTTTCTAATACTATATGCCCATTCGTTCCTCCAAAACCAAAAGAATTCACTCCTGCAAAATCCACCTCTTTCAGCAAATGTTCCGTCACAATCTTGCTCTTATCTACCAAACCATTTTGCGAAACCAACGATTCCTCCAAGTGAATACTCGCAGGAACAATTCCCTTATGCATCGCCAAAATCACCTTAATAATCCCTGACATACCCGCAGCCGTCAGCAAATGCCCCATATTCGATTTCACCGAACCCAAAAGCGGCACATCATTTCCTTTACTATCTCCCCAAAAACTATCAATCGTATTCACCTCCGTTTTATCCCCCAAAGGCGTACCCGTAGCATGGCATTCCAAATATTCAATTTGATGTGGCTCAATTTCGCTATTTTGGTACGCACGCTCCAAAGCCAACAACTGCCCCTTAGGATTTGGACTCAACAAAAACTTTCCCTTTCCATCATTCGACAAACCCACACCACTAATCAAGGCGTGAATTTTATCCCCATCTCTCACAGCATCCTCATACCGTTTCAAAACCAACATTCCAGCCCCTTCCGACGAAATCAAGCCCCCCGAATCCTTATCCAAAGGCGCAAATTTATCCCCCTCTTTGGAGTAAGCCCGAAAAATCGAAAAACCCATGTGAATAAACAAGGGGTCGGCACAACTCACCGCCCCCGCCAACATCATATTCGCCTTTCCCGTCTGCAAATAATCACACGCAAACTTAATCGCATACAAAGACGACGCACACGCCGCATCCAATGCAAAATGCGTTTCCTCCAATCCCAACACATCCGCCACAATTGAAGCTGGCGAACTCGCAGTCGTAGCATCCAACTTACAATCACTAGAACTTTGACAACGGTTTCCAACCTTGTCAACAGTTGAAATATCGCTAATCAACTCTTGCAATCCCTTCTCCAAAGTACCCGTATAAAACTCCGAAAGATGGTCATGCGACTTCCTTGTAGGAAAAGACAAATTCCCCAAAATCAGCCCACAATCTTTCAGCCCTTTTTCAGTCCTCCAATACCCACTATCCTTCAGTGCCTCCTTCGCCACATACAGCGACCATTTGTGAATATCATCCAAACGCCCCAGTAGCCCTTCCTTCAAATCGTATTCTTCTGCCGCAAATTCAAAATCTCGAATGAACCCACCTTTCAGCGAATAGCACTTGTCGACCTTTCCTTTTTCGGGATGGTAAAAATGCTTCGTATCAGCCCCAAAATCCGTTTCGGTAGCTGTCGTTGTGACATCCTTTTTGTTGATAAGGTTTTCCCAAAGCTCCTCCATATTTTTGGAGCCTGGAAAAAGACCTGAAATACCGATGATGGCTATTTTATGTTGCATTTGTTACTGTTTCAACTTCTGATTTTTTCAAAAAAATGCCTTCCATAAGAAGATTTGTTCTCAACTCCATTAGGAGTCATATATTTGTAGAAAGGTGTGAAATAAAGGTTTCAAGCACCAAACTCCGTTAGGAGTTGAATATTTGTAGAAAGATGAACAAGGTAATTACACAACTCCATAGGAGTTGAACCAACGAACCACGGAAAACCTAAAACCTTGAAAAACTCTCAATCCTCCAACCAATCAAACAAATATTTCTCATCATACTCAATCTCAAACTTCTTCAATAAACCAATATACTCCTCTCGAAACGTCCACTTTTTATGGTGCAATTCTTGATTCTGAATGTATCGAATCACCGTATCCAATTGCGAACGACCATACGAAAACGCCCCATACCCTTCTTGCCATGCAAATTTGCCCCGAACCCAACGCTTCTCATTGATAAACCTACTCGAAGCCACTTTCACATCTTTCACCAAACTTGAAGTCGTCACATTTGGTTTTTGTCCGATGAAAATGTGAACATGGTCAGGCATTCCATTGATAGCCAATAATTTTTGACCTTTGTTTCTAAAAACACCTGTCATGTATTTATACAATTCATCTTTCCACGGTTTTTGAATAAGGCTTTGGCGACCTTTCACCGCAAAAACCATTTGAATGTATATTTGAGAAAAGGTATTTGCCATTTCTTGTGGTTTTATGTTTGCTCAATACGATTTGGGTTCAACTCCTATGGAGTTGGTGATTTGTTCTCGCTGTATTTTTTCTACAAATATTTCACTCCTAACGGAGTGGCTCATTTTGATTTGTTTTTTTCTTGGTTAAAAAGAGTAAAATAAAGTCCAAAGGACTTAAATATTTGTAGAAAATTAAGGCGAAATAACCTGCTAGCTCCATAGGAGTTGAACCCAAAAACCACAAGCAAATTCCTCCGAAACCCAAAATTCCTGTCACCACTTCAACCCCTTACTCACCGTCACTTCAGCCCCTTCCGACCGCATAAACACCTTCCCACTATCATCAAAAGCCGAAATATCACACAACATCTTAAACGGCGTACTACTTTTCACCTCCAATGCCACCTTAAACGGCGTATCAAAAGGCAAAGCCTCAAACACCTCCACCAATTTCGTATTCAATGGCAAACTCGCTGCATCGTGAAAATGACGCACCCAAATCAACATCGCTTGGTACTGAATATCCGTCAAAAACGAATTCACACTCCGAACAGGAAACTGCCCTTGTGCCTCTGCACTCACTTCCGGCAAATAACACTGCATCACCAAACCCTGCTCATTGACTTCCAATATACTCTCGACCCCTTGAAAATAATGGTCGTGAAACAATGTTCCATTCGTGTAGAATTGTTTCCCATCCATCTCCGTTTGCCGTCCACCGTTTGTCGTCCACCGTTTTGAAACCGTCGGTCGTCCACCATCTGCCGTCTGCCGTATCACTACATTCGCCCGATAATGAAACGTTGGTCGCCCATTCGCCCCTTGACTCCAAACCGTTCCTTCAAAACGAATCTCATCCTTCCCCTTCTCCAACTCCTTCACATCCACCACATAATCCGTCGCTTGATTCCCATCAAAAACAATCCCTTTGAACAACCTTGTATTTTCGACTCTCGCAATTTTGTAATCGGGATACAGCTGTTCGCAACTATTTGCAATCCAACTAACCGCATTCACAATCGGCAAAACGGGATTTCCGCCAATGACATGGTGCTGCAAAAACGGATTCGCCTCCACCGTCAGTTTTCGGTGAATGCGATGGGCTTGTAGGTGTTCGTCGATGTGACTTTGCGCCAAAGGCAAAACGCTACCTACCACAACTTGTGCTTCTGGTTTGTTGGCTTTCGACAATTCATAAGCCATCAACCATGCGCCCGCATCTTGTGGAATCAACTGAACACCATGCGCTTCAAACATTTTTTTCAAGCCAGGACTCACCATTCCGCCATCCCATGCGCCCCAATCAATCGAGACAACATGGCAATTTGGATGGTTCTTTTGGAACAAATGTGCTAATTTGTTAAGGATTTCGTTGGCAATTGCATAGTCAGTTTGTCCATTGTTGCCATAAAAACCAGCAACCGAAGAAAACAAGACCAGATGCTCCAAAGTCATCGGATTCACACATTGCAGCAAAGCCAAAAGCCCTTCCGTTTTCACCGAATAGACTGCTTCAAAATCTGCTTCTGTTTTGTTTTGAATCAGCTTATCTGCCAAACGACCAGCCCCATGAATTACACCTGTTGTTTTGCCTATATGCTGTTCAGCTTGTCCAACGGCTTTCTTCAATTCGCCGACATTCAAGACATTCGCCGCCAAATAAACCGCCTGTCCACCAGATGCTTTAATAGTCGCCAAGGTATCTTTGATTTCTCGTTTTGAAGCCAAACCGTTGAAGACCTTGCCCACTTTTGTAGGAGTTGGTTTTTCGCCTTTCGCCTTTAAATCTTGCATGATTAAACGCTTCAATTGCATGGCATCCGTTACTCCTTTGAAGGCTATGGGTTCTTCTCCTTCAACCGATGAACGCCCCAACAAGATGAATTTGCATTGGTGCAATTCTGCCAATTTTTTCACGCAAGTAGCCGTCACACCTTTTGCGCCACCGCTGACCAAAAAGACCGAATCTTTGGTGATTTCTGTCGTTAAGTTTTCATTGGAGGGAATTTCGGTAGGAACGGTAGTGAGGGTAAAACGTCCTTTGTCATTGTGGCAAACTTCTACAACCGTTGCATCGGGGTCGTGCATTTCACTCATGACCAGTTTCGCTGCTGTTTCGGCTTCAAAATTGGGCGACAAATCGACGGCTCTGCAAAAAACAGACGACCATTCGATGTTCAAAGATTTGGTCATTCCAAACAATCCACCTCCAACAATCGAGGTTTTGCCATCGTTTTGTGTGCCGAGTGCGCCATCTAATTGTGTAACTGTGAGGAAGCTCGCTCTGTGGTAGGTTTTGCCGAGTGCTTGGAGGCTCTTGGCGATGTGTTTTGCAGCGAAAAAGACCGTTTTGACAATGGCTTTTTCGGCTGCAAAATGTTGGGCGAAATTGCCGCCACTGAATCGCAAATGTGGATGCAAATGGATAAATGCACCTATTTCGCCTTGTGCTTTGACGATGTTTTGGAGAGTAGATTGGATATTGGCATCGCTTGTT
>JBMYXW010000302.1:0-4839 GCA_049608825.1 Chitinophagales bacterium | reverse complement strand
GTGTGATTGCACGTTTTGATACACATGTAATAGATTTTCCTGATGGTGACTTGACAGACCAAGTTGTTATTGACCATACATTTGACATTGATGTAGCAGGTAGTGAAGGATACTGGATTTTGACTGTGACAGATAGCGATGGAAATACCATTGAAGATATTCCATTGGATGCAAATGGTGATCCAATTCTTCAGCAGGTACTTGCTGATGATGGACCTCCACAAATTCTTTTGGAACCTACAATGCTTATCAATGGAATTGAGTATTACAATGTATTCCTTGAGCTAGATGTAGTAGTAGGTTCAGAATATGTAGATCCAGGAGCTATTAGCCAAGATGCAGGCGATGTTTTTGGATGCCCTTCTAGTATCACTACAAGTGATAACGTGGATACATCAGCACCAACAGCAGAAGACAGCCCTTTTGAAGTAGTTTATACTGCAACAGACCATATTGGTAATACATCGACACTTGCTCGATCGGTAAATGTAATTGGTGCTGATTTAGAAGCCCCTTTTATTCAGTTATTGACTGGAAGAGCCGACTCTATTCAGGATGACGGAGCAATTTTTGAAGTAGAAGTAGAAGTAGGTGCTGTTTGGGAAGAGCCTGGCTTTGTTGCTTTAGACAATGTAGATTTGGTTATGACTGACAAAGTAGTGATTGGTGGTGATCCAGTAGATTTGGAAACAGTAGGTAATTACATTGTTACTTATACTGCAACGGATAATGGAGGCAATGAAGCTGTTGTTACTCGTGAAGTAGAAGTACGTGATGGTACTGCTCCTACTGTGAATCCAATTGGTCCGATTCCAGCAGTTGTTCCTTGTGGAGGCAACTACATCGAGTTTGGAGCGAATGCCTTTGATGCAGTTGATGGTAGTTTGGAAGTGACAATTGGTGGTGACTGTGTATGTCCTACCGAAGCAGGTAGCTATATCGTTACTTACACTGCTACGGATGCAAGTGGTAATGAAGCAACTGAATCTCGTTTGGTAATTGTGCAAGACAATGGAAACTGTACTGGTCCTTGTCCTACGGATGATGAAAATGGTCCTTGTTTTGTGAATATTAATGACAACTACGAATTATACCAAGCTATTACAATGCGTCCTAACCCAACCAATGGTCTTTTGACAGTTGATGTTGAAGGTGTTGTTGTAAATAATGCAACTGTAGAGGTGTTCAACCTTGTAGGCGAATTAATTCACAGAGAAATTATGCAAACTACAAGCTTGACTGTTGATTTATCAAATGAAGCAGCAGGTATGTACATCGTAAAAGTAAATACAACTGATGGTGCTATCGCTAAAAAGATAGTGCTGGAAAAATAATCTTTCGATAGATTATTTACAGACGAATTGAGCTTAAAATTTTGACAATCAGTTATTATTTTGAACTTAATTAATTAAAAAAAGCCACTTACCTGTATGGGTAAGTGGCTTTTTGGTATTTGAAGCTTTTCTAATAATAGTTTTAGCGTTTTCGAGACATCTGCAAAACAGATAAAAATGATTTTTCTGCTTATATTTATAGCGAATTTTCCTGTTCTTATGCAACGTTTTTTTAGCATTTAGCCAACTTTAAGTAAGAACAAAACATTACTGACGTTTTTTTATTTTTTTTAATTAAAACTTTGACCGATTATGGTACGAACATTACTGACGTTTTTTTTACTGACACTTTTTGTGAACTTACAGGCACAAGAAGCTTATCAACCTATCCAACCCTATTCCATTAATACTGCTATTCAAAACTATGAATGTCAGGATATTAGTGGGAATGAAGAGGGGAGTATAAGTATGAACAAACCCATCACAACTAAACCTGCCCACAAAAGCGCAGGTGTTTCTATTGGAACGACGACCTATGATTTGCAAACAAATACGGGTGTTGCTCGTCGTGTTATGGTAGATGGCGATAACGTATATGCTATGTGGACATATAGTAATACTTTTGACATTGCAGCCGCTGACCGTGGCACAGGATTCAACGAATCTACAGATGGTGGAGAAACATGGCGCATGGCACCCACAGAAAGACTGGAAGATGCTCGAAATGGCTGGCCTAATATTGGCAAAACTGAGAATGGAAGACTGTTTTCATTGGCACATTTTGCTACTGCTACCAACGATGTCAGCGGTTTATCTTTTGCTTATCGTCCAGAAGGTTCTTCAGATTGGGTTTCTACAACAATTCCTGTTGACTTGGAAGCTACTTGGGCGAGAGCTGCCGCTGATGGTAATACAATTCACGTGATTGCTTCCCGTTTTGAAGGAGAATTTTTTGGTATTCTTGCAGGAGTTTCTTACATCCGTTCTACGGATGCTGGAGATACTTGGGAAGAACCCATTCTACTTCCAAGAATGGAAGAAGTCATTCCTTCTAATGGGTGGTCGGGAGATACTTACTTTGTAGATGCCAAAGATGGAACGGTTGCAGTTGTTTTGGGTAGAAGTGGCTCTGATTTGATTTTTTATAAATCAACAGACAATGGTGATACTTGGAATGATCCTGTTATCATCACCGATTCTACTGCTCCAAATGTAGATACCGTAAATGCTGCAGACACAGACGAGCCTGTTTTTGAACCTGCAGCTTTGGCAGGTGGACAAATCAGTGTGATTATCGACAATCAAGGAGAAACCCATATATGGTACGACAGAGTTTTCAATACACTCTGCAACGGACAACCAGGTATTTGTTATTTGCCAAACAGTACTGCCTTGATGTATTGGAAAGAATCTTACGGTGAAGGAAATGCTAAAATCTTAGGAAAAACTGTGAGACAGGATTATACAGGAGAATGTGAGACCTCAATTGATTTCAATGAGATAGAATCTCAATCATACGGTATAAGTCTCGTTGGTCATGCCAGTGCGGGTATTGACGATGCAGGTGCTTTGTACTTGGCATTTTCTTCTATGCGAGATGGTGCTTTTGAGCCAGATCGCCCAGGTAGAATGTACCGTGATGTATATCTTATCAAATCTATGGACAATGGTGAGACTTGGGAAGGTCCTTACAATGTTTCAAATGACCCAACAAGCGAAGACGTTTATCCTTCAATTGCTCGACATGTAGATGGTAATGTACATTTGGTTTATCAACAAGATGAATTCACAGGCGTTGCAGTAAACAATGCAAATGGTGGAACAACTGGACAAGATGCTTTTGTATTGAACAATATGCAATACGTGAAAATTCCTGTTGGAGACATTACAACTCCTAGTGATTTGAATAATACCTGCCCAATTGCATTTACTTATGTAAATGGCTTTTTGCCTAACCCATTGGAGGGCTGTGAGCCAAATATCGGCCGATTTGATACGCATGTATTCGATTTCCCTGATGGAGATATAACTGATCAAGTAGAAATTAATTATACCTTCGACCTTAATGTAGTGGGTAGTGAAGGATATTGGATTCTAACTGTAACAGATAGCGATGGTAATATGATTGAAGATATTCCACTAGATACAAATGGGGAACCAATCCTTCAACAAGTATTGGCAGACGATGGACCTCCAAATATTCTTTTAGAGCCTTCAATATTGATTGGTGGAATTGAGTATTACAATGTTTTACAAGAAATTGATGTAGTAGTAGGTACAGAATACATAGATCCAGGAGCTATTAGTGATGATTTAGGCGATGTCTTTGGATGTCCTTCCAATATCACTACAAGTGATAATGTCGATACATCAAGCCCAACACCTGCCGATGAGCCTTTTGAAGTAATTTACACTGCCGAAGACCATCTAGGAAATACTTCTTCTGCTACTCGTTCGGTGAATGTCATTGGAGCAGATATAGAAGCACCTATCATTCAGTTGTTATTGAGTGACGATCCTAATGATGTTGCTGAAAGTGGTTCAATACTTGACGTAGAAGTAGAAGTAGGAGCAGTTTGGGAAGAACCAGGTTACTATGCTTTTGACAATGTAGATTTAGATCTTACCTCAAATGTAGTGATTGGAGGAGAGGCAGTAAATTTAGAGGCAGTCGGAGACTACACTATTGCTTATAATGTTGTTGATGAAGCTGGAAATATTGGCGCAGCAACTCGTATTATATCGGTTAGAGATCGTACAGGCCCAACAGTGAATCCTATTGGTCCGATTCCAGCAGTCGTTCCTTGTGGAGGAAATTACATCGAATTTGGAGCAAATGCTTTTGATGCAGTAGATGGTAGTGTAGAAATCACAATTGGTGGGGACTGTGTGTGTCCTACCGAAGCAGGCAGCTATATCGTTACTTACACAGCATCAGATGCAAGTGGCAATGAAACAACCGAATCTCGCTTAGTAATCGTTCAAGACAATGGCAATTGTACAGGCCCTTGTCCGATAGATGATCCAGAGAGTCCTTGTTTTACAACAGGAATTGAAGACAGCTATTTGTTCCAAGCCATCACGATGCGTCCAAATCCAACAAAAGGATTGTTGAATATTGATGCGAATGACATTGACATGAAAGGAGCTTCTGTTGAAATTTACAACTTAGTGGGCAAATTGATCAGCACGACTTCAATGGAAGGAAATACTTACACCGTAGATTTAACTGCACAACCTGCAGGAATTTATGTTGTAAAAGTAAATACTGCTGAAGGCAGCATTGCGAAGAAAGTAGTGTTGGACAAATAGTAGAGAGTTTAACTGCAATTTTGAATAGATTAACAATCAATTTCTATCAAAACTCATAGGTTAAAATATTGGTTTTGAAAATTTATTTATTCAAAATTCTTAAGCCATCGTTGTTTTTTCAAACAACGGTGGCTTAATTTTTTCTCCAAAATCATTACGGTTTTGAATTTGAGTTTGACACTTGAGTTTGAGT
>JBMYXW010000301.1:0-4841 GCA_049608825.1 Chitinophagales bacterium | reverse complement strand
GGGCACCGCTCCACTCGAACCACGCTGTGACCAGGTCAGGCCAGGTCGCGGTCCTCAAAGAGAATGAAGCCCAGCAGAATTACGGCTGCCGAGTAGGAAATCGCGTCAAAATGATTTCGGTTTGCCCTGCATTGATTTCTTCTTCGATTAAAATATCGTATTGATTGTCTTCAATCAATATTTCAATGTCTTTGTCCCTTGTCCAATTGATAAATTCGTCACGATAGGTTTGATAAAGTTGGTTCAATACCTTTCGATTGCCTATTTTTATCTGCTGCAAGAGTTTTGCCCGTGCTATTTTATTGCTTTTACTCATTTAGTACCCAGATTTCTGAAAAGGTAAACGCCAAAAACAAATTCAAACAGCACCTTGTAAGCGAGTAGATTTGAGAATTTCAATAAAGAATAAATGAAAAATGTGTAATTGTTCATTTTGAGAATAGAAGTTTCTCCAATGCTAAAATTAATAAAAATATGACCCTTTCACAACTTCAATACATCATTGCACTCAATAAGCACCGACATTTCGGAAAAGCTGCCGAACGTTGCAATGTAACCCAACCAACTTTGAGCATCCAAATCCAAAAACTGGAAAAGGAATTGGGGGTGGTGATTTTTGACCGCACCAAAAATCCCGTTGTGCCAACCCAAGAAGGTGAACTCTTATTGGCGCAGGCAAAGAACGTCTTGGAGGAATCCAAAAGATTGAAGAACCTCGCCTCCAATACTCGGGCAGGCTTTCAAGGGAAATTGCGAATTGCCATTTTACCATCTCTTGCACCTTATTTACTGCCCTTGTTTATTGGCACTTTTTTGGAGGACTATCCACAGGTACAGTTGGAAATTGTGGAATTACACAACTATCAAATTTTTGGTCGTTTGCGTCAAGACAGGGCAGATGTAGCGATTACTGTCGCACCGATTGAAGCAGAAGGGTTTTATGAGATTCCGCTTTTTGAAGAACCGCTTGCCGTTTATTTGTCTCAAAACCATCCTTTAGCGGCAAAAGATAAGTTGGTAATTGATGATGTGGATTTGGAGGAATGTATTTTGACCGATGATGCCTATTCTATGCGCCAAAATATCGAAAAATTGCAGCAAGAAAAGGGGAAAGAAAAAACGACTTCTATTACCCACAATTTGAAGTATCGAAGTGGTTCGATTGAAAGCATTTGCAGGATTATTGAAGAGTATGGCGGTATTACGCTTTTGCCTTATTTGGCGACTTTACACAAAAGCGAATGGGAACGACAGTTTGTGCGCTACTTTGAAAATCCTCCTCATCGTCAAGTGATTTTTTTGACACAAAGGGGGTTTGAGAAACAAAAACTGATTGATTTGTTGAAGAAAGAAGTACTGCAAAAACTCAAATTCAATCAAAAAATGCAAATTCAAATGGACATTGGAAATGGGGTTTAGAAAAAAAATCGTTATTTCCTCTCTATACTGTAACCTCTTTTAAAACTGCTGCGACTAAATTACCAAATACAATAATTAAATTATCAACTTTAAAAAAAAATAGCACTATGCATGTATTTGAAATGGTAGCAATCATTGTGGTGGTAACTTCTTTTTTCAGCACCCTTTCTTTTTTGGCAAAAACTTATTTTTCTGCTCGACACAAAGAGCGCATGGCATTGATTGAAAGCGGGCGAGACATGAGCGTTTTCAAACCTAAAAAACGACAAACCCATAGAGCCTTGAAACTCGGCTTGATGTTTTTTGGTATTGGCGCAGGGATTTTGACGGGTAGTATGATTGAGTTTTTATTTGGCTTGGAAGCTCCTTTAGGTATTTTTTCTATGATGTTTATTTTTGGTGGAATGGCTTTGGTGTCTTATTACATTCTCACCTCAAAAAGTAGTTTTAAAGATAAGGACGAGGAAGAAGAAGTTATTGTAAGCAAAAAAGTAGAAGAACCTCCTTTTGAGACAGAATTGAGAATGGAGGAGCGAAAATTTGACGAAGAAGAAGGTTTTGATTTGATACAAAAGCAGTATTAAAGTGAGGAGTTAGGTTTGAGGAATCAAGAGTCGGTTTCTAACCTTTTCTACAAAAAATATTATTAACGATTCATCGGGTGAGGGCTTGAAGTATATTGATTCACAATGACTTCAAGCCTTCATTCGGTGATTTTTTGGTTTACAAAGTTAGGAGTGTAAAAATAAATTTGGCATTTGAAAAGCAATATTTACTAAACTTCATAGCCCTGCAAATCAGACAAAAATAGTCTATCCTAAAATTTTGGTAAATAACTGATTGTTAGTCTATTCAAAATTTATCATTCAGCATTCAAAATTGTACAGGTACTTACAAAGGCATCAACCACCCTACTTCAAGTGACAAAGTCGACCCCACACTGCTAAAAGGTACGCTGTCTATCACCTCACCAAACTCGTAAAAGGTCAATACTCCCTCCAACTGCAATGGTGTACTTCGAGCCATTCGATGAACAACAGAGAAACGCAAAAAATGAATTTCGTCTGTTTTTTTAGAAGGCAATCGAATGTCTGTGAACAAACCTGTGGATAAGTAAGAATTGCTTTGGTACTTGAACCGATAGTTGTTTTCCAAAGCTCTTTCGCAAGTAGCTCTGTCAAAATCAATCAAACTCAAAGAAGTATCACAGTTTAAACTGGAAGAAGAAGTTCCTCCCCAACCTATTTTGCGTGAATTGATTCCATAACCTATCATTGCTCCCAGATAGGTTTTTTGTTTTGAGTTGAGTGGCTTGCGAAACAGGAGGTTCAAGCCAGTTGTACGGTTGCCCCTGCTGTCTTTGAAATTGGCAACAGGGCGAAAGAAATCTGAATGGGTGTACAATTTGTCTGCCGAGACTTGAAACTGTTTGATGTGGTATCCTAGATAAGCCTGCAATGTCCACGTATTGTTCAAGGAATAATTTAGGCTTACTTCGCTGGGAATGGCATAACCTATTTGGTGAGAGAATTTCACGTCTTTGTCGATATTTGTCCACACTCCGCCAATTCCTGTGGATAAACCAAAGTAAAATCGCTCTGCTTGTTTTTCTGTTTGGGCGAAACAACTGTAAAATGAAATGAAGGTTAGAATAAAAACGAAAGTGAGTTTTGAAGTATTCATATTTTGTTCTAAATTAGCTGAAATCCATTTTGATATGGATGTGATTTATAAACGAATTTAGTATAAATCCTTCAAAAATGCAATTCCCCAAAATCTTGCGGCTCGGCTTCTGACAACCGCAGAGGGTATTCCTCTCGAATCTCTTTTTGCAGTTCACTACCCAATTCTTTATACTTCAATCCAAATTTTCGTTCACTGTATTCATTGCGGAGTTCATTGTAGGCAGCTCGAATTTCGTTGTGAACTTGGACGTATATTTCATAGGAAGTGCCTCTGTCGTTTTTGAGGGAAATAACTGCTTTATCAGGAGAATCCGAAAAATTGGGATTCCTCCCATAGTTATTGACGTGTAATTTGCTGACTTCCTTCAAATCCCGAATGTGCATCGTTTCACCTTCTACCAACAACTGGTCTTTGGAGTTGACGAGTACTTCCAAAATATTTCGTTGATTGACATCCATAATGACATCTTCTTGGTCAGCATCATAAGGCGGCAATAGCGTCAATAAACCTTTGTCGACATTCATAGTGGTCGTGACCAAGAAGAAAATGAGTAATAAAAAGGCAATGTCTGCCATCGAACTGGCATTCATTTCTGCGGTTTTTTTGTTGGTTCGTTGCATGTTTTTTGGTTGATTGGTGGATTAGTAGAGAATAAGATGGATTGAAACTCATAACCGTCAAACTAAGAATTACTATAAAACGCCCTAAAGGGGCAAAAGCAATAGTGTAGGGCATCGCCCTACAAAACTAAAAATGCAATATTAACCCTGAAAGGGCGCAAGCCTTTTAATGGTTTTGTTTGCTTACGCCCTTTCAGGGCTAACAATTATTTGGTTTTCATCCACAGAGCGTTGCTCTGTGCTATTGCTTAGACCCCGTTGGGGTAATTCCAACCGATTTGTGACACACTCATTTAAATTCCAATTACAAGTCACCATTCAACTAATCACTATGAATAAAAAAACCGTTAACTCACCAAGATGCGCCAACGGTTCTTGTGAATCCCAAGATTCAAGAGTGTAAGGGATTCAGGTCTTTATGTGTTTTACTATGAGATTGTTTTCAAAGAAGTGAGAAAAGGAAGGTGAGAAGTGAGATGGAAAATTTAATTTATCCTACTTCCTACTTCCTACTTCCTACTTCCTACTTCCTACTTCCAAAAGCTAGTTCAATTTGAAGCGAATCGGCAGGGTAAATGCCACTCTTACAGGCTTTCCACGCTGTTTGCCAGGATTCCATTTGGGCATTCCTTTGACGACACGCATGGCTTCAGCATCACAACCTGCGCCTCCACCTGACAAACCTCTTTTGATGTGAACGTTTTCAATACTGCCATTTTCCATGACTACAAAACCAACATAAACCGTTCCGTCAATGCCATTCTCTTTCGCCATTGGAGGGTATTTGATACCTTTACCAATGTGCTTGAAAAGCGCCGCTTGACCACCAGGAAATTCGGGCATATCTTCAACGATGGTAAAAATTTCAGGTTCTTCCACTACTTCAATGACAGGCTCAATTTCGATATCGTCTTCTTCATCGTCTGTGGGGATAACAATATCATCAATCGCCGCTTCGACTTCCGTATCAGCTTCCACATCTTGCTCCAAAATTTCGGGTTCATCTTCCAATACTTCTTCATCCTCTACGACTTCCAGTTTTGGTGGTGGTGGTGGGGGAGGTGGTGGTGGAGGGCGGCGAACTGTTGGAGGAGGAATTACTTCCATTTCATCAGG
>JBMYXW010000300.1:0-4860 GCA_049608825.1 Chitinophagales bacterium | reverse complement strand
CATCCATTTCAAACCAATAATATCTGCGGCATTAAATTTATAACCTCCTGTTTCAACATCCCAACCAAAGCCGCCCCAAGCATCTGTTCCCATGAAAGCATAGCCATAAGGTTGTGTGATAGCAGGTAAGAAATTCTGTCCATATGCCTTCACATTCGGGTGACTTAATAAACTGTAACCTCTTTTTGCAGCAGCCACCAATGCACCCACAAACTGGTAGTTTTTGCCCATTCCCTCATAAGGCGTTCCCGATTCGTACCAGCCATAGGTCAAAAAAGCATAGTAAGAACGCATATATTCTACCGTCAAATTGGGTTTGTAACCTTCCTCTCCTTCAATGGCTAAATTGGTCAGAAGTTCAAAAGTGTTCAGTCCGACCCAGTTACTGGTGGTGGCATAAGGTTCTGTTTGACTTCCATAACGAGGGTTTTCGGGAATCGTTTTAGCCAAAGCAGCACGCACGGCATCTTGTTGGGCAGTGGTCATGGCATTGAAGTTGAGGTCGTAGCAATACGCCATGTGTTCGCCTCCAAAATATTGGTAATTTGTCCAATCTAAATCTGGGTCGTCAATCACCAAACTCGCCCAATGTGCCATTGCAGTCGCTAAATCTGTGGCTCTGTCATCGTAAGTCAATCCTGTGTCGGCATCGATTTCCCCTTCGTGAATCAAACATTCGTAGGCTTCCAAAGCCATGACACTTGCCAAAAGGTAGCGGCGTTTGTTGTCCACGTCATCCAAAGCGGTGGATTCTTCTGCAATCAAATCGTAATAAATGGCATGGGAATCCCATTTTCCTGCATTGTCGATGTGGCGATTTCCATTTGCATCCAAACCATAATCGGCATTGTGATTGTAAGTTCCCCCATTGGAATAGCCCTTGTGTAAGAGCGTGGTATAAGCATGAATCTGGTCCATTGCTCTTTGTCCGCTTGTGGTATTGTTCATGCGGTTTTTGACTTCGGGGAGTTCTGCTGTGCTGAAATACAGGCGTGGATGTTCGCCAACTGGAGGAGCGTGTTCGATGTTTCGGGCATCTGCAAAATCAAAGGTGATGTCTTGTGGAGCAAATTCGTTGGCATCGTATTGACTCCAAGCATAGGTATAACCGCCTTGCTTCAAAGTAGGATTGACCAAAACCTCCAAATCGTCGGTAACGGTTTCGTCTCCATCACTTGCCGTCAATCGTAGGATGTATGTTCCTTCTGTCGAAAAAGTGGCAGTGGTCGTCAAACTGTTGGCATCTCCAAAAGTAACTGTTCCTGAACCGCTGACTTTGCTCCAAGTATGGGTCAAAGCGGAGGGTGAATTGTCTGGGTCGGAAGCTGTTGCAGCCAAATCTGCTTCATTGTTGGGGAGAATGAGCACTTGATTTTCTCCTGCTTCAATGATTGGGCTCGCATTGGCAACATTGATTTCGATTTGGTCTGTGATGGTGTAGTCTCCGTCTGTCACCGATATTTGCAAGAAAAAAGTGCCTTCTGCCGAAAAGTTGTCGGTAGAAGTGGTGAAGTCCAAAGTGGCTGCAATGTGGTGCCAATTGCCGTCTAATACATTGTTGCTTGTCAGATTTTTTAGAGAAAAGGTTTCTCCTGCAAAGCGAAAATCAACAATGCCTATCCCTGAACTTTGCGAAATCAGGACATCAAATGTGCCTTCTTTGCCCGAAATTCTGCGGAAAGCTTCGTTGTTATAACTGTGGTTTATCCACATTCCGATGGTGATTCCATTGGTTTTGGTGATGTCGCCGAGGGAATCAGTGACGGTATTGGAACTGACTTCAATGTAGGCATCTGTACTGCTGAAGTCCCATGCGTTTGTGCTGTAAGTTGCTGCTGTTCCAGTGCTTGTGGGAAGTCCTAATGTGGTATTTTGAATCGTTCCTGTGGTATTGGACATGGCATCTTCGATGAGATTTGCGCCACTGACAGGTGTTTGATTCATGGGGTAAAAGAGGGTGGTTCTGGTTTGGGCTTGAAGTAAAGTCGTATAAGTGATTAGTAGAAAGACTAATAGATGATTGATGTTTTTCATATTGAATTTGTGGTGAATGTTGCAGAATTCTGCATATACACAACTTGACAATTCAATTTTTTGTTTCCCCTATGTGTTTATTTGACTTTTTGGTGAGGGAAGTGAAAAAATCTATGGTGAATATATAGTATAGAAACGTTTTGGACGATGAAGTGAGGGGAATGTAATTTGACATTCATCTACACGCTATACAAAGACATTTTAAAGCCAATCCCCAATGAAAATGTCCACCAATAAAAAATCAGCAGGCATTCCACCTTATAGCAACAAGGAAAAATTTAGAGTTGAATCAAACTACTAAAAGTGATGGGTGGTATTCGCTTGTACAGAACGATGCTTGTGTTTGCATTTTGCTTTTGGGCGTTTCCAGCTACCCGCTTTCATTGCTCTAACCACTGCACTTTCTCGGATAATTTCTCGTAATTTCACCAATTCTGGACGCTCATACATCGCTTGTACCTTTTGGTCTGCAATGGTATTACCTCTTGGAGTTTGGTTTGAAGTGACAAAGACGGCAAATACTTCTGCAATGTCTTCGGCGGGATTGGAGGCGGCATAATCGCTTACGAAACGGTCTTGGTATTTCAAGTAAAAATCGTAGTTTTCGTCCTCGTTTCGGATTTTCTCAAATTCGCCCATGATGTCTGCCCAACCAAGCGTAAAAAGCTCATTGATATAAGAATTGGGATTAGCACAACCTTCGTCTATGTGAAAAGCACCACATGCTCCTATGCCTGTTCCAGAATCAATTTGTGTGTCGTCAAGAGTCAAAACATGACCGACTTCGTGGATAATGGTATAAGCAAACTCTGTTTGTAAATCAACGTTGTTTAAATTGCTTGCTACATCAATTGCCAAGCCCATTTTCCACCTACTCAAATCTGTATCGTCAATAGGGGCTACATAACCCAAAATATCTCCTTCACCATGAAACACTTCAAATTCAACAATTCGTTGGCGGGCATCAGAGGGAATCAATTGGGTAAAATAATCCCACATGGCTTGGTGTGTTGCTACATCTTCTTGATAAGACACATATTTTTTTCGAACATCATAATCCTTGATTTTTGAAATTTGATTGCCGCTGATTTGATAGAGTGTAAGCGCACCTTCTTCCTCGTCTTCTGATTCACCATAATCTCCTATTTCTTCATCCCAATCGTATTCCCCCTCAGAGCCAAAATATTCTTTTTGGCAAGAACTAATGGTCACGGTTAGGGCTATCAACAAAAATAAGTTTCTGAAAATCAAATGTAATTTGGTCATCTTGTTAGTCTTTCAAGTGTTAAGGAAATACTTTAAACTGCTTTCAAGACTAAGACAAGAGACGGGGGCATTTCCCCTATGATACGATCGAAAATTTTAGAAAAGATAATTTTGTTGTAATATTAATTTTCTGCGATTCCATTTCCTTTTATTAAAACAGATAAACCCTTCAACAAATGCTAAAAAAATCTCTATTACTTCTAATTCCCCTAACGATGATTTACCTTTCTTATGAAGAACTATCTTATCACTTTATGAACTTCAATGAAAAAACCATTAACTACCCACAACCTCCCTCCCACTTTGTATCTGTCCAAAAAGGGCATTTTTTCGTCAATAATAAACCCTATTATTTTTTAGGCGCAAACTTTTGGTCAGCCATGAATTTGGCTTCAAAAGGGGCAGGAGGCGACCGAGAACGTTTGGTTCGTGAGCTTGATTACCTGCAATCCTTGGGCATCAAAAATCTCCGAATCATGGCAGCCAGTGAGGGACCAAATACCGAACCGTGGCGAGCCGTTCCTGCCGTTCAGACTTCTCCAAGTGTATATGACGAAGAATTGTTGGATGGATTGGATTTTGTACTTGCGGAAATGGGCAAACGAGGAATGTATGCGGTGATGGTCTTGAACAATTACTGGCCTTGGACGGGTGGAATGGCGCAGTACCAAGCGTGGTTTAGTGACACCAAACAAATTCCTTATCCACCACCTGCAGAAGGAGGAAATTGGTTGACTTACATGCGGTTTTCGTCCCGATTCTTCAAAAACAAAAAAGCCATTGCAGCCTATCAAGAATACATCAAAATGCTCGTTTTTCGCCAAAACAACTACACAGGATTACCCTACAAAGACGACCCAACCATTTTTTCTTGGCAATTGGCAAACGAACCTCGTGGCGTATTGGTTGGTAATGCCTACTACCGTTGGGTCAAAAACACCGCTCGATTTATCAAAAAACTGGACTCCAATCATTTGGTTTCTGTGGGCAGTGAAGGAAATGCGGTTGTGCCTTTCAGCCGCAAATTCAAAAAAGAACACTACTTCAAAGAAATCGACTACACCACTGCCCACATCTGGGCACAAAACTGGACTTGGTACGACCCTACTCAACCTGAAAAAGATTTTGAAAAATCTTTGGGTAAAGCCAAAAAATACTTACGGAATCACATCCAGATGGCGGAAAAATTGGGAAAACCGATTGTATTGGAAGAATTTGGTTTGGCTCGTGATATGGGCAGCTACGACTCCACTTCTTCAACCAAATGGCGAGACCAATATTTTAGAGAACTCTTCACCATGACTTACGAGTTGGCAAAAGAAAAGCGAGCGATTGCAGGCTGCAATATTTGGGCATGGTCGGGAGAAGGTCGCCCTCAACACCCCAAAGCGGTTTGGAAAATGGAGGATGATTTTACAGGAGATCCTCCATTTGAACATCAAGGTTGGTACTCGGTTTATGATACCGATAGTAGCACATTGGAGCTTTGTCAGGAGTTTGCAGGGAAGATGGAGGGATTGAAGTGATTGGTCTGTTGAAATTGAAGAAGTTTGTAAAAAA
>JBMYXW010000299.1:0-4874 GCA_049608825.1 Chitinophagales bacterium | reverse complement strand
AAATCTGACATTAGGTAAGTAATTTTGCGACGATTGTAGAGTGTTTGGCTACCAAATATTTTTTTAAATGCGAATTCTTTTGTTAAGTTTTCGTTTTCAAAGTCTGGATAGTATTTTTTAAAAAAACCAAACATTGCAGAAACCTTATCATTTGTATTAAACAGTGGATTGTTCACAAACTTTTTCTCAAAGTTTCTAAATTCTTTTTTATTGAGAGACTTTAACAAATCAATTAATTTACTTTGTAGCATACTTCGTTTAGTTACTTTCGATTTGGGATAATTTTAATATGACAATATAAGAAAAATGATTTATTTCTAATGAATTAAATCATCATCTCCTCAATATCCTTTCAATCTTATCCAACAAACCTTTCCCGTTTTCATCCACACGACTCGGCAATTTTCCCGTCTTCTTAGACATCACCAAAATCGCCACATTGTCCGCCAATACTTCATCGGGATGGATAATATAGTCCGTATTATTCCCGATTTGTTCTCTAAAACCACTCACCTTTTGAATTCCCAAAGGAGTTGGTTCATCGCCATTCACCACTTGCCAACCATTGTCAACTGCTTCAATCTCAAACAAATCGTAGGCAAGATATTGGAAAAAACTGCCATTTTCGGAAGTAAATTCATCGTGTTTGGAGTAAATCATCAGAATTGTAGGAACAGCATCACCATTGGATTTGACAACATTGATTTTGAAGCGATAATCAACACCATCGGGGTTGGTCAATTTGCGTTTTTGGAGCATAGAACCAATGTCCAAATTTTCGATTTTTTCGTAGCCAATGGTTTCGTAGAGTTGATGTTGTTTTTCGGGGTTCAGGCGAGAATAAACATGAAAAACTTCGTGAATCATCGTCTGCAAAAAGCGTTCTCTGCCCTTGTCATTGTTCATTCGCTGCATCGTTGGGCGAGGAATGATGATGGCAGCATCACGGGTATAAAAAGCATTGTTTTCTTCTGTGCCATCAGTGAGAATCAATTGCAAGTTTTTGGGAAAAAGCTCTGGTGTGACTTGGCTGCAAAGCGAGTATGCTTCTTCAAAAATCTCTTTAACAAACGTCAATTCATCCGCTTTCCATTCCTGCACACTTGCTTTCATTTGGTCTTTGAACTGTTGAATATTTGCAGCTCTATCGTTTTCTTTGAAATTGTCCTTCAATCTTATTTCCAACTCCAAATCTCCCAATTCTTCAAAAAACGGTTCTAAATCGTCCTTCAATATCAATACTTCTCCCGCTTCTTCGGTCATATATTCCACCATTTTTCCACCCTTCAATTGTTGGAGGTTCGAGCTGGATATTGTAGTCCTTGGAGGTATGGGTGTTTTTTGGGTTTTTTGAAGGTTTTTGCAGCTTGAAATAATGAAGAAGATGCTGCAAAAGAATAGAAGGTAATGAGTATTGAATATGACTTTCATGTTTGGTACTATTTTGAATGAGTAACAAAGCTAAGAAATCGAACGGAAACCTTGCCAACAGTTGTAAATTTTGACAACGGTATGAGAACAATGAGCATAGTGACGGCGATGATACGATTGCCATTGAAGGCTTATCTATTGTTATAACCAATTATATTGCAGCGAACTATGCGTTTGGTTAGGGGGCTAATCAAACGACCTCTTTTTTTTATTTTATCGATTTTAACAGAGATGCAATTTCAAATCCTTATGCAAATATTGTTGAACCTTGTTGGGTTTGAATTTTCGCCAATAAGCCTCAGGCTGCGCCAATCTATCTGCAATGCAAAACAATACCACAGGATTGTGTCCCAGTCCACAGTGACTTCCACTTACTTCAATATTTTGTGTTTGGTGATCTTCCTCCAACTCTATGCAGCACTGCCAAGATACCACACCATCCCCTTTGCTATAAATCGCCGTACTCGGCACAGGAGGCGGAAGTTTCATGTCTTCAATGAGTTGTGAATCCATCGCTTCGATTTCATTTTGAGTCACAAACTCATAGAGCCATTTGATATTGTTCCCATAACCCACATGCTGAAAAGGAGACCCTAAAGTAATCACCTGTCGAATAATATGTGGATGCCTGCGAGCGACTTCTCGTGCATAAATACCTCCCAGACTCCAACCCACCAAGCTAATTTTTCGTCCACTTTGATAAGAAATTTCATGCGCTCGAAGAATCACTTGCTCCAAAAAATCCACACCTCCCAGATTTCTACCCAGTTCCCACTTATAAGGTGTGAAATTTTGGTTTTTAAGAAAATGTCTAAGCGGAGCAGTAGAAGCATCACTTGCCCCAAAACCAGGCAAGACCAATACAGGATGTCCATCTCCTGTCGGAGCAGCACTAAAAAGAGGCATTGAAGCCACATAATTGCCCAAACCTATCATTGCTCTGCCCAGTTCCGTTGCAAGCAAGAGTTTTGAAGGTCGTTTTACCTTTGCCATATTTTGGGTGTTTTCTGTTCAGTAAAAATTGTTTGTTACAAGCAGTTTGTTAGTGAGCTA
This sequence comes from Chitinophagales bacterium, assembly GCA_049608825.1. Lineage (GTDB taxonomy): Bacteria > Bacteroidota > Bacteroidia > Chitinophagales > UBA2359 > JAUHXA01. The sequence goes on along the minus strand of JBMYXW010000299.1, from coordinate 2,390 downwards.
AATTTTGTGTTTCTAACATTTATAGGTTGGTGTAAGTGTATTAAAGAAAAATCGTTTGATTATTTATGCAATAAATATAAAAAAGAATTTGAAACTTTTCAAATCTAACTATTTATTCTCATAATATCTTTGCAGTTTTTCGTGTGTTTCTTGTCCTTTAATCCTCTCTATTATGTCATAAAGTTCCTCTATGCGTTCATCTACACCACCTATTTGTTCATCTACACCGCCTATTTGTTCGCTTACACCATCATTAGTATCCTCTACTTTATCAGACACATTAATCAACATCGTTTTCTTTTCAAGGTGCATGTCCAATATCGAAATAATAGCATGTGTAGCATTCAATCGAATCCACCAATTCTCATCTTCAATAGCAATTTTTTCTAAAGTAAGCAACCCTTTGTCAAGCGTTTTGCCGCCCAATCTACTCAAAAAATCGCCATAAAATTCGACCAAAGTATATCGTCCATTTCCAGCACTATTCGCTAGACGCTCTTCAAAATAAGCTTGTTTTTCTATTCCTCCTTTTTCTGCATAAATCTTAGATACGATATTTACTATTTTTGAATTTGTGTCCGACTCCAATTGTTTTGCAAGTTGAAGAGCGTCATTAGAAGCCAAATCATTTAAGTATCGAAGTGCAGTCACCATCACCAAATAAGACGAATCACTGATTGCCTCTCGAAAAATCGGAATATAAGAAGTGTCTTGCAGTTCGCCCAACTTTTCCACAGCCGCTGCCCTTACCAATGATTTGGAGTCCTTAACAGCTAAGTCTTTAATCTTGTCTAAAATTACTGATTCACTTTCTTCTATCTCCACTTCAATGCGTTCCAATGCCAACTTTCGGATGCTCCAAAAATCTGCATCAAGGGCGTTTTTCATTGCCTCATGTACCACAGTGTTTTCTTTTTGATACGATGCTATTCGCAAAATCGCCTCATATTTGTCCAAGAAAAGAGGCGCGTTTGCCAATTGATAAGCAGCCATTTCCAATGATTTAGCCTCATACTTATCCGTCAACAAGACCTTATCCGCATCTATATTTACCAATTTAGGAGCTTCTTCAGCAGGAAATGCAAACGTTTGTGTCGATTCGGTCACTTCAATATTTTTACGCTCAACACTCCCATCTGCAAGGTAGATATCAACCGCCATTGGAAGTCGAAATACAGTATCTTTTTGCTTTTGAACAATCGTTATTTCTTGCAGCTTCTCATCTGGCTTATACTCCTGTTTGATTTCTAATACAGGATGCCCTTTGGTCAAAAACCATTGGTCAAAAAACCAATTGAGGTCTTCACCTGTCACTTCTTCAAAAACCAATCGAAGATTGTGAACCTCTACCGTCTGAAAAGCATAGCGATTCACATACCTTCCAACCGCTTCAAAAAAGGCTTCATCTCCAACATAGTTACGCAGTAAGTGCATCACCCGACCACCTTTTTGGTAACTGTGACGGTCAAACATATCTTCTCGGTCTTCGTAGTAGAACCGAAAAATAGGCACTTGTTTTATTTCTGCTTCCGAAAGATAAGCATTCAAATCTTCCATAAGGTGATAATCTGCCTCCGCCTTACCGTATTTGTGTTCAAACCAAAGATACTCACCATAAGTCGCAAAGGCTTCATTTAGAGGAAGATTTGACCAAGATTCTGCCGTCACCAAGTCTCCAAACCAATGGTGAATCAATTCATGGGCTACAATATCCTCACTATCAGAATCTATCAGTTCTCTATCAGTTCGTTGAACGCCCTCATAATAAATCACCGCTCCCGTATTTTCCATAGCCCCTGCCACATAATCTCGCACAGGGATTTGGGCATATTGCTCCCAAGGATAATCGTATTGAAGAATCTCCGAAAAGAAATCCATCATTTCAATGGTATTCTTATAAATCTGTTTGGCAAAAGGTTTGTATTCTTTTTCTACAAAATAATTCACTTCAATATCTCTCCACTTGTCCTTCACCACTGCAAACTCCCCCACAACCAAGGCTACCAAATAAGGTGCATGATTAAGCGTTTGTTTCCAATAATCCGTTCGAGTATCATCGTCATTTGGCGTACTGTTGATTAGTTTTCCGTTACTGAATGTCACGTATTTAGACTGAACAGTGAGATAAAGTTCTTGTGTAAATTGTTCATTCGGGCTGTCAATCGTTGGAAACCAACAGGAATTTGCCTCCGTTTCTCCTTGCGTCCAAATCTGCTTAGGTTTGGTTGGGTGACTTCCATCCGCATTGATAAAATATAAACCTTTGTTATCATAAGTAATGTAATCATTTTGCTCAATTAATCTATCGGGCATCGCTACATAGTCGATAAAAATTGTATAAACCTCATCTTTGGTATAAGTTCGAGGAAGTTGAATATGAAGTTTAAGGC
>JBMYXW010000298.1:0-4879 GCA_049608825.1 Chitinophagales bacterium | reverse complement strand
ATCCTCATCGGGAGCATAACTTGAATCTAAACCATTACAATCATCAGCCAAAAGAAAATTAATATTTTCTGTTTCAACCTCTGTAGTACCACAATCTACATGTGAATGACTTTGAGCCAATAAAGAAAAAGTAAATAAGAACAGGAATAAGTTAAACAACATACGACACATAGATGGGGGGGGCATCTGTATATAATTACTAATCAGTTTTTTGTTTTGAATAGGGGAATTGTTTTTCATGATGAAAGAGTTTGGTTGTTATAAAATAGGGTTAAAAAGTAAAATATAAACTTTCAATACATTAGAATTTGCTTCTTTATTTACAATACTACTATTAAAGCCTATTATAATACTAACAAAAGGTATGAAAGGGAATTTTTAGGGAATGAACTTAAATTAAATCTTTGACTTTGCTTCCATGCTGAATTAATGTTATCTTTACAATAGTCGATTCCCACGTTGAACCAAAACAAAGAGACATGATAAAAATCCCGTATGGAATAAGCAATTTTACCAAACTCATTCGAGAAGGGCGGTATTTTGTGGACAGGACGCATTATCTCGAACAATTGGAGAATTTCTTTACAAGTTATGTGTTTTTTGTCCGCCCTCGTAGGTTTGGGAAAAGTCTGTTTCTATCTGTTTTGGAACATTACTATGGACTTCAATACAAAGAGCAATTCGACACATTGTTTGGGAAATACTACATCGGTCGAAATCCGACCCCACTCGCCAATCAATACCTGATTTTGAAATTTGATTTTTCCCAAATGGATACTTCTTCTTTTGAGAAAACCCAGCACTCCTTTTTGCAAAATGCCAAAAGTGGAGGGCTTCGATTCTTGGGCAAATATTCACAGTTTTTTGATAAAGAAGATATAGAAAAAATAGACCGATTTACTTTTCCATCCCATGTAATACAGCACGTTCTGTTGATGGCTGAATTGAAAGCTCCCCAACACAAAATTTACTTATTGATAGATGAATACGACCATTTTGCGAATGAAATTCTGTCTTTTCGATTCAATGAGTTCATCAACATGGTGGGGAAAAATGGTTTTGTGCGAAAGTTTTATGAGGCAATTAAAGTGGGTACGCAAAACGGAGTAGTGGATAGGTTGTTCATTACGGGAGTTTCTCCTTTGACTTTGGACAGCTTGACAAGTGGCTTCAATATTGCGACCAATATCAGTCTATATGAAGAGTTTCACGATATGATGGGCTTTCGAGAGGAAGAAGTCAAGGATATTTTGAGAGGGATTGAAGTAGGTGAAGACAAAATGGAGGAAATGTTGCCTTTGATGAAACGGTGGTACGATGGATATTTGTTTGCCAAAAAAGCCCCTGCTACTCAAAAACTCTACAATTCAGATATGGTTCTGTATTTCGCATCAGAATATATGAGAGAAAAAAACTATCCCGAAAATTTATTAGACCCCAACATCGCCACGGATTACAACAAGATTCGCCGTTTGTTTAAAATCAAAGGCAAGGAAAAGAAACATTTGACGTATTTGGAAGTACTGTTGGAGACAGGAGAAATCAAATCTGCTTTGGTGCGTCAATATGAAATCGTGAAACGCTTTGATAAAAAGGACTTTATCAGCCTATTGTACTATACAGGAATCACTACGATTGACCGAGCGAGCTATACTTCCGTTTTCTTCAAAATGCCCAATTATGTTATCAAGGAGTTGTATTACCAATATTTTCACCAAATTCTCTTGGAGCGAAGTCAGGTCGGTGTTGATTCGGTAGATTTGGAGGAAAAAGCCCTTGCCTTGGCATTGGACAATGACCTTCAACCGATTATCGAATATACAGAGTCTATCTTGACGGAACTTTCCAATCGAGACAAAATGAAATTTGATGAAAAATACATCAAAATCATCTTCACTTCCATCTTTTTTACCGCCCGCATTTATACGATTCGCAATGAGGTAGAGGTCAAAAAATCGACTACCGAAAAAGGGTATGCAGATATTTTGTTGATTCAACGACCTCCTTTTCCAGTGAATTATCAGTTTGTGATTGAATTGAAGTATGTAAAAAAAATGGACGCAAGCCAAGCGGAAGATGTGCAAACTGCCGCTGTCACACAATTGAAGGAATACCTACAACACGATGATTACCTGCAAAGCATTGACGGATTGAGAGCTTATGTAGTCATGTTTGTGGGGAATGAAGGGAGAATTAAATCGGTGGAGATAGATTGAATTTGAGAATCAAAAATACTTCCTTATCGCCTCTTTCACCAAGTCCATTTTCGACCACAAGATAAAATGTCCTTCTTCTTCAATCATTTTAATTTCAATTTGTCACTTAGATGTTATCTTTGCAAACATGAGCAACAACCCACACTTAGTCGCACCTTCCATCTTAGCCGCCAACTTCGCCAATTTGCAGGCAGATGTGGCGATGGTGCATGAAAGCGAAGCCGATTGGTTCCATATTGATGTCATGGACGGACAGTTCGTTCCCAACATTTCTTTTGGCTTCCCGATTATCAAAGCGATTCGTCCTTTGAGCAATAAAGTTTTTGATGTGCATCTAATGATTGCCACACCTGACGACTATTTGGAAGATTTCCAAAAGGCAGGGGCAAATGTATTGACGGTTCACTACGAAGCCTGTAATCACCTACACCGTACCATTCAACGCATCAAACAGTTGGGTATGAAAGCAGGAGTAGCCCTCAATCCGCATACACCTGTCAGTCTTTTGGAGGACATTATCAGAGATTTAGACTTGGTATGTTTGATGTCGGTCAATCCCGGATTTGGTGGTCAAAAATTTATTCCCCACACAATCAACAAAGTCCGACAACTGAAAGCCCTTATTCTTCGTACTAAGTCTAAAGCCTTGATTGAAATTGACGGTGGGGTAAGTCTAAACAATGCGGAGGAAATATTGCGGGCAGGAGTAGATGTATTGGTGGCAGGAAGCAGCGTCTTCAAGTCGGACAATCCAATGAAGGCTGTTAAGCAATTGAAGGCAGTGGATGTGTCGGTTTCGGTGGTGTGAGCTTTGAACAGGAATCTACTACTGAAAGGAATTTTCCTCACTAGATGTATGTATTTGTTATGCTTACGCTACACGAGATTCTTTTTCATAGAAGATTCCTGTTCAAAGCTGTAAATCAAATATAATCGACAATGAAACCATCCCTTCAAATCTGTATTCTCTTGTTTTTGACATTTATCACCTTCAATGTCTCCGCACAAGATGAATACATCTATGGAAAAGTGGCAGACAAAGATGATAAACCGATGGCAAATGTGAAAGTGGAGAACCGATATGAAGGAAATTTTACATTTACAGATATTGAAGGTAATTACAGGCTTTATTTGAAGGCAAAACGCATGAGTGTTGTCGAGTTCAGCATTGAAGGAATGGAAACCCAAATTGAAGAGTTTTATTTGAGAGAAGGAGACAAGCGAGAGATAGATGTTTTCTTTTGGGATTCGCATGGGAACAAAATTTATGGATGTCCAAGAGGACAAATTCCCCAGCTAAACTCTAAGAGTAAGCCCTTAATGATACAAAAAATTCCAGTTAAACAAGTTGAACTGCTTCAAGAACAAAAGTAAGCAATTGTTTAAGTTGAGTTTACTCCAGAGGAGTACGATATTTGTAGAAACCATCCAAGAGGAATTATACCAACTCCATTAGGAGTTGAATATCATTACCAAACGCATATACATATATGGGTTGAACGCCTAATGGAGTTCTGCAATTACTCTCATCATTTTTCTACAAATATTTAAGTCCTAACGGACTTTCCCAGTTAAGAAGTTAATGCTCAACAACATTAAAAGAAAATTCTGTTAAAGAATCAGCAATGAACAAATACCTACAATTATATATATTCCTATTTCTCGCTTTTTTTAGCCTCAATCTTTTGGCACAAGATGAGCACATCTATGGCAAGGTAACAGATAAAAACGACACTCCTATGCAGGGAGTTCATGTTAAAAGTCGCTATACACAAGAAGCAACTCTTACGGATTTCAATGGAAATTATAGACTTCCTCTTAACCCAGGAAGAATAAATATTATAGAGTTTACCTATGTTGGTGCAGAAACTCAAATTGAAGAATTTTACCTACGCCGAGGAGATGTACGAGAAGTAAACGTCACCTTTTTTGATAAGGATGTAGAATTGGGTACTTATACTATTATAGGTGCTCAGTACGGTCGTTCACCCATACCAACCGTCAAATTAGACCCCAAAGATTTTGAATCCATCCCAACTGTCAGCGGCAACATTGAAGACATTCTACCCATGCTCGGCGGAACGGTTTCCAACAATGAATTGAGTTCACAATATTCGGTTCGAGGCGGGAATTACGACGAAAATCTGGTCTATGTGAATGATTTTCAAGTATATCGACCGTTTTTGGTGAGAGCAGGACAGCAAGAAGGATTGAGTTTTATCAATCCCGATTTGGTGCAAGGATTGGATTTTTCGGCAGGAGGTTTTGAAGCGAGGTATGGTGACAAACTGTCTTCGGTCTTAGATGTCCGCTACAAAAAACCAAAAGCAGGCAGTTCAAAAGGTTCGGCGTATGCGAGTTTGTTGGGCGTTGGAGCGCATTTGGAAGGGGCAAATACAGGCGGTAATCTGTCTTTTTTAGCAGGAGTTCGCCACAAAACCAATAGATATTTACTCAATTCTCTACCCGTACAAGGAGATTACACTCCGTCTTTTACCGACTTTCAAGCTTTGGTTAGCTACAAATTTGACGAAGCATGGGAACTGCAATGGCTCACCAATTACGCCAACAATCGCTACGAATTGGCTCCTGATTCTTCTCGTACAAGTTTTGGTACATTCAATGAAGCCCTGCAATTGCGGGTATTTTTTGAAGGGCAAGAA
>JBMYXW010000297.1:0-4880 GCA_049608825.1 Chitinophagales bacterium | reverse complement strand
AAGATGGATTGGTAACCTACAAAGGATTGCCTGCTCCAATTATTTGCGATTACCTCAGCCGAGAAACTTCCAAAGGCGTATATGCCGATGGAGTTAGTTTTCAGATTGGGAAAATTGAAATGGTTGCCAATACTGGAACCTATATTGATGTGCCTTTTCACCGCTACGAAGATGGCAAAGATTTGTCGGAGTTTGAAGTGGAAGCATTCGCCAATTTGGAAGCGATTTGTATCTATGCGCCTTTTGAAGAAGGCTTGAGGGTGGATGAGTCTTTTTTTGAAGGGAAAGATTTGAAGGGGAAAGCGGTCATGGTGCGAACCGACTGGGCACAGCATTGGAATACACCACAATACTATGAAAATCATTCTTTTTTGACCGAATCTGCAGCCTTATTTTTGAAAGAAGCAGGCGTGAAATTGGTGGGTATTGATTCCCACAATATTGATGATACTCGCAGCAATGCCCGCCCTGTTCACTCCACCTTGTTAGGCGAGGATATTCTAATAGCCGAACACCTATGCAATATGCAAAACTTGCCATTAGACAAACCTTTTCGATTTTTTGCAGTGCCTCCAAAGGTGAAAGGAATGGGAACGTTTCCTGTGAGGGCGTATGCGATTGTGGGAACTTAGTGGCTGTGTATTGGTAATTGTGTTTAGGTTGATAGCCGTATTTTTGCTTTATTTATTCAGATATTTTTTTTATGGAATCATTGAGGAAGATTTAAATTTTTAGAAAACCAAATTGAACCTTTCCCAATTGAGTTAGTAAAGCTTACTGGTACAATCCTTAAATTAGGAAAAGTATTGGAAAACAACGTGAGTGAACTTTTACTTGAGAAAATTGTGAAAGCATCAAACCTTTACCTTGAAAAAATCTTCTCTTACAAATACCCTTATTAGGAGAAGAATTCTATAAAGACATTTTAGATTATATTGACAATTTCAAAGTTCTTTATACGAGTATAGATAAGATGAAGTTTGAAAAATACTTGACATGATTTTTCATCAAAACCCAACCCTCACCCCCAAACTAAAACTCCTCGTCCCTGGATAACTCGCCCATTCCAAACCCTGAGCATTACCAGCCCCATTTCCACCTTCAGGATTAATCCTATCAGGCAAACTCGTATGAATATAAAACAAATCCCTACCCACCAGCGAAACGCTCAAATCTTGAAACACCTTGCTTTTAGAAAGGAAACGGTCGGGAAATTGGTAATTGAGGCTGAGTTCACGCAGTTTGACCCAAGTATTGTCCAAGATGCCAGGCGTTGACAAGAAATGACCCCAGCCGCCTTTGTTTGGAACATATTTGAAGTAGTAGTGTACGATTTCATCATTCGGCGTACCGTCCGCATAGACCCCATCCAAAATCACCCCAACATTGCGGACATTGCCTTCGGGGTCGGTATAGGGAAGCCCACCGCCTTGACGCTCCAACAAAGTTTCGGGGCTTTGACCCGTCTGCAAACCAATCACATAAGAGCCTGCATACATGTCACCACCAATTTTGGCATCTACCAAACTACTCAAAGTAAAACCTTTGTAGCCCATTCGCATCGTCCAACCGCCTGTCAGATCGGGTGAAGCATTACCTATAGGTTTTCGGCTATCTGAAATGAGATAGTGCGTTCCAGCATCGTTCAAAATAGGCTGACCATTTTCGTGATAGACATAGTCGTAGCCGACAATCGTTCCGTATTCTTCACCTTCTCTCACTGCAATCGCTGGTCCATTCAATTCCCAAATATTTGCCAATTCGAGGAGACTTGCGTCTTCACCTAAGCTGACCACATAGTTGCGGTTGCGGCTGATGTTGATGCCTGTTTCGAGGAACATATCTTGGGTTTTGAGGACTTGCACGTTTAGGATGGCTTCAAAACCTTTGTTTTCGAGTTCACCTCTATTGATGCGGATATTGTTGGCACCTGATGAACTGGGAAGTGGAGAGTCCAAGATTTGGTCGTAGGAACGGATGTGGTAGTAGGTAAAATCGAGGTTTACTTTGTCGTCAAAAAAGCCCATCGTTGTACCGATTTCGTAGGAGTTGGCTTGTTGTGGGGTGAGTTCAATTGGGGGAATGGTTTCTGGTAGGGTAGCGGTTTGATTGCCGCCAAAGCTGCCGATGTTATAGACAAAGTCCAATTGGAAAGGGTCGGTGTCGGAGGCAGTTTGGGCATAAGCACCTCGAATTTTCCAAAAACTCCACCATTCGGGTAGCCCTTGCAGTTTTTCGCTGGCGATGAAACTCAAAGAAGCAGAAGGGTAGAAGTAGGAATTGTTGGAGGTAGGAAGTGCGGACGACCAATCGTTTCTGCCTGTGAGTTCGAGGAAGAGGAAATTGCTGTAACTCAAATTGAGGAATCCATAGACGGAGTTGATTTGTTTTTCGTAACGCACTTCCTTGACTTCGGGCGAGTTCAGTTCGTCTGCGTAGTTATTGAAGGAAAACAGCCACGGACTGACCCATTCACCGCTTTCGCCTTTCAGCCCATAACGGGTTCTTTGCCATTGCGTTCCTCCAACAGAGAGGCTTGCATTGAAGTCAGAACCGAATAGGTTTTCTTTTCTTGCAGTCAACAAAAATTCATTGTTGGTCACAAAATCACGGTCGAGTTCATTGGAGTAAAAACCGTCTTGTATGCCCAGTTTGTCGGTTGGGTCATTGCGTTGCTCAAATTCGTTGAGCGTGAAGTCTAAGCCGACTCTACCCATTGCAGAGAGCCATGGCGTTATTTCATAAGTCAAGGTCAATGCGCCCAAGAGTTTGTTTCTGTCCAAAGTCGTGTTTTGATGGTAGGTATTCCACCAAAGGTGTGGCGGTGTGAAGGTGAAGGGATAACTTCCGCCATAATCATTGCGTGTGCCATCGGGCAAAAAGTTGAGTTCCCGCTCCAAACCTTTGTAGCTTCTGGGCCAACTGTATAAGATGCCTTTGCCGAAGGATTTGTTGTTGTCGTCGCCGAGAGTTGGAGGGTTCAAGCGGTGATAATTGAAGTAGGAAAGCGACAAATCCGCCTGTACTTTGGACGAAATATTGAGGCGAGAACCGAGGTTCACCGTTGTTTGATTGTATTCACTATTGGGGATGATGGCTTCGTGTTCGGCTCTTGTGAGTGAAACCCGCATCGTGCCCATTTCACCTCCTCCTGAAAAGGAAATATTGTGGGTCGTTGTACTGCCTTCGTCAAAATATTGCTGCAAATTGTCGGGTTGTGGGTCATAGCTGCGAATTTCGCCATCCCACCATTTGACCTGCTGCCCCAACATTTCTGGTCCCCAAGATACGCCTGTGGAATAGAATCCAAACAGTTCGTTGGTAGATTTTCCGAAAGGGCCTTCACTGACATGCGTAGTGCTTGGGTATAAATTCACCCCATCCGCATCTACTTCAAAAGTTGGTTCTAACAAACTCACTGGCCCACCTGCGCCATACACGTTTTGCACATCTCGGTAGCGATAAGGCTGAATGATTTTGTGCTGAACGGAGTAGTTGATGCCAATTCCTTTTTGTTTTTTGCCTCGTTTGGTGGTTATCAAAACCACACCATTTGCGCCTCTTGCACCGTACAAAGCGGAGGCAGTTGGGCCTTTGAGGATGTTGATGTCTGCAATATCTGCGGGGTTGATATTGTTGATGGCAGAACCCCAATCTACGCCCCTGCCGATGTCTTCCAATCCTGCTTGATTCTCCAAAGGCACACCATCGACGACTATCAAAGGTTGGTTGTTGGCGTTGATATTGTTGTTGCCTCGAATCACAAAACGGGTCGTTCCGCCATCTACGCCATTGGGCGAAATAACCTGCACGCCTGCCGAGCGACCACTCAAAGCATTGACCACATTGGGCGCATCCGATTTGGTCAATGCTTCTCCGTCAAAGCTTTCGGTGGAATAACCCAATTCTCGTTTTTGGCGTTTGATGCCCAAAGCTGTCACCACAATTTCGCCCAATTGTTTGGTGTCTGCGCCCAATTCTACTTCAATGAGGCTTCGACCTGCAATGGGAATCACTTGGTTTTCGTAGCCGATATAACTGAAAACCAAAGATTGTTCACCGTTTTCGGCAGTGATTTCGTAATTCCCATCCAAGTCGGTTATCGTTCCTGTGCTGCTTCCTTCAATGACAATGTTTGCCCCTACAATGGTTTCTCCGCTTTCGGAGTCGGTGACGGTGCCTTTGACGGTGTGTTGGGCTTGGGCAAAATTGGAAAAAAATAATAATGAAAAAGTAATAATTAATAATTGAAGAAAGGGAAATGCGAAGAATATACGAGACATTCCCCTAAGCCCCTTCAAAGGGGGAATTTGCGATAGAACTCCCTCATTGAAGGGGATGGGGGGATGTTGCACATAGCTACGAAGTGATTTTTGAATTGTAATAAAGGAAAAATCACTGTTTGTTGTAGTATTTTTTTGAAGCATAAGCGTTGGCTTTTTGTTGCTTCAAAGGTAAGGAAAGGGCGGGATAAGGAAGGTATGATTTTTTGTCTTGACGAAAGCAAGTTGTGGGATTATTCTGCAATGTTCACAATAGAAGATACTACTGCTTCAACTGTTTGACATCTTTTTGTCGAGCAAAAATGTTGATAAACAAGCAATATAACAATTCGACAATATAGCCATTCAGCACTACACTTTTACTGCTTAGACCAAATCCTTGTGTTCAAATTTAGGTCTTCAATAATGTCCAAACACAGCCAAATATCTTCTAAGTATTGACGGGTAGTGCTTTCTTCTAAGAGGCTATTTTTTAGGTTGGGTTCTAAGAAAACTTTGTTCCAACTAATGGCGATATAGGCACAAGAGTTTAGGAATGCAATGTGAATTTGGCAGTTAAAGCGTTCTTTGAGTTGAACAATGTTTTCTAACATACTG
>JBMYXW010000296.1:4602-4887 GCA_049608825.1 Chitinophagales bacterium | reverse complement strand
TGCACCAAGAGGAGTGCGAATGTCGAAAGAAGATTTTTTGAAGGAGTATTCTCTTGGAAATGAAAATCAAAATGCGAATTAAAATAAAAAACACAACAAAGAAAAGCTCCAACGGAGCGAATTATCGTAACATCAGGGCGATAGCCCTATGAACAAAAAACAATGCTAAACACCATACAAAAAGAAGGTTATCAAATTATAGAACTCAATCGGGGCAAAGGAAACCCGATTAACAATGAGATGATTACAGCGATTCGAGCCAAATTGAAGGAAGTCGCAGCAGAT
>JBMYXW010000296.1:0-4592 GCA_049608825.1 Chitinophagales bacterium | reverse complement strand
TCGACTCGTGCGATTATCTGGAAAGGCAATACAGATGGCTTTTTCAGTGTAGGCTTGGACTTGAAGGAACTGTATTTTTACGACAAAATGGAAGTGATGGATTTTTGGCGAAATTGGGAGGCGATGGTATTTGAGTTGGCAGCTTTTCCCAAGCAGATGGTGGCTGCAATCAATGGTTACAGTCCTGCGGGCGGTTGTGTTTTGGCGATTACCTGCGATTATCGGATGATGGCAGCAGGTGAAAGATTTGTGATTGGCTTGAACGAAATTGGCGTGGGCATCACAATTCCCGACTATATTTTTGAATTGTATGCCTTTTGGATTGGAAGCCGAAAAGCCTATCAAAATCTAATGACTGCTAAATTGATGACTGTCAAAGAGGCTTATGAATGTCATTTAGTGGATGAAGTGCATGAAATGGCGGACTTGTTGCCGAGTGCAGAAAAATATGTGCAACGTCTGTTGAAAGCTCCCCCAAAGGTGCTTTTGGATTCCAAAAAAGCAATGCGAAGACGTTTGTTGGAGCGATTGGACAATGCACCCAAAGCGAGTTTACAAGCAAAATTGGAGGCTTGGTTTCACCCCGATGCAAGGGGATTGATGAAATCGGTAGTCGATACATTAATGAAACGGTGATGAACACAGAGGCACGGAGACACAGAATTTTTGAGGTAGTGAAAACCTTGTCAACAGTTGCAAACTTTGACAACGGTTGAAACGAACACAAACACAATTATCAACACAAATAAAAACAAACATAATGAGCAGTTACTATTTTACCGAAGAACACGAACTATTCAGACAAAGTTTTCGGGCTTTTTTGGAGAAAGAAGCCATTCCCCACATCAACCAGTGGGAAGAAGACAGAAGAATCCCCAGAGATATTTGGAAAAAAATGGGAGACATGGGCTTTTTGGGCTTGTCTTATCCAGAAGAATACGGTGGAATGGGTTTGGATTTCTTTTACGATGTGGTCTTCAATGAAGAATTGGGACGCACCAATTCGGGCGGTTTTGCGATTACCCAACAGGTGACACAATACATGTCAGGGCCTTATGTTTTGAAGTATGGCTCGGAGGAATTGAAGCAAAAATATTTGCCAGGAATCATTAGTGGTGATTTGATTTGTTCGATTGGAATCACAGAACCAGGTGCCGGTTCGGATGCTGCAAACATTCAAACGAGAGCCGTCAATAAGGGCGACCATTATGTAGTGAATGGTTCTAAGACCTTTATTACCAATGGCGTGTATGGAGATTTCATCATAACGGTCGTAAAGACGAATCCAGAATTGGGTTCAGCAGGCGTGAGTTTGTTGGTCATTGATAGGAATGCAGAAGGTGTTTCGGCTCGCAAATTGAAGAAATTGGGTTGGCATGCTTCGGACACTGCCGAATTGAGTTTTGACAATGTGAAAGTGCCTGCCATGAATCTGATTGGTGAGGAAGGAAAAGGTTTTTACTACTTGATGAATGGCTTACAATTGGAGCGTTTGTGTGCGGTACCTGCTGCGGTGAGTGGTATGGAACATGCGATAGATATGACCCTTCAATACATGTCAGAACGGGAAGCATTTGGACGACCGATTAACAAATTTCAAGTTTTGCGGCACAGAATCGCACAGATGGCAAGCGAAGTAGAGGCTTTGAAGGCGTTCACTTATCAGTGTTGCAGAATGTATGGCGATGGCGAATACGATGTGAAATTGTGTTCGATGGCAAAATTATTGGCAACCGAATTGTGCGAAAAAGTAGCAACCCAATGCTTGCAAATGTATGGTGGTTATGGTTTTATGGAAGAATATCCGATGGCAAGAATGTATCGGGATGTTCGTGTGGGAACGATTGGTGGTGGTTCTTCTGAAATCATGCGAGAGATTATTGCCAAGATTGTGATTGATGGACAGGGCTATAAAAAAGCGGGTTCAAATTCAAATACAAGTTCAAAATCAAACTCAAAACCAAAAACGACTACAAAAGCAGCTGCTTCAAATGGCTCTGTAATTGCAAATGGCGCATTGAAGGTGGCAGATATTTTGCCTGCTATTCAGAAACAAGCTGCAAAAGCTTCGCCTTTAGGTAAGACATTGAAGTTTGATTTTGGAGGAGAGCAATTGTTCATTGACGGAACAGGAGCGCAAAATGTGGTTTCGGCAAGTGATGGTGAGGCGGATTGTTCGGTGAAACTTTCATTGGAAGATTTTATTGCTTTGACCAAAGGAGAGTTGAATCCAATGGGAGCAGTAATGAGTGGGAAAGTGAGGATTGAAGGGGATATGATGGTGGCAATGCAATTGCAAGAATTGTTTGCTTAAAAAAAGAGGAGAGGGCAAGTTTTACATAAAACTTGCCCTCTCCTTTTTTTTCTTCATATCACTGAAGTTTTGAGAAAAACTACAAAAACAATCCTCTCAACTCCACTTTCGTTACCTTCCCCATCACATTCCTTGGCAAATCCTCTTGAAAAATATACAAACGAGGAATTTTATAGCTCGGCAATTTGGTTTTCAGCCAAGCCTTCAATATTTCGATGTCAAAATCAGCTTCTTCACCTTCCACAATCAAACTCGCCCCAATGATTTCGCCCCATTCTTCGTTGGGAATACCGACTACACCGCACTCTTCTTTTTTGCCTTTCAATAAAGTGATGGCAATATTTTTGGAAATGGCTAAGAGGTCTGGTAAGTGCGAGTTTGGCTATTGCTTTTAATCGCAATTTGGTCACTTTGGGGCATAAAAAAAAGGTAGGATTAGCCTAAAGCTAATAACCTACCCTCAAAATCTTTAAATCACTACACTCAACTCGCCATTAAGACGGAGCTTTTTTGAGAAGGTCACATTTTTTTATTTTTTTTCTTCATTTTTATGCCACCAATGTCGATGTCTCCTAAAAAACGATACAGCCTTCCCCTTCAATTCAACTCGTGTGCCATTTCGCAAGACCACCAATTCAATAGAAGTACGTGGTAATGGGTCGTATAAAATTGGAAGAAAATCATTGATGTTGGAGGTTCTGATAGGTGTATTGTCGATAGACAGTAGAATATCTCCATTGAAGATATTCAGTTCATTTTGGCGCACATTACGAAATCGAATCTGTCCTTTTTTGTAGTCGGGAAAAACCGAAAACCGCCCAAAAGTACCTGCTTCCTCCACATACTCTTCTCTATATTCCATGTCGATATGAGCAGCCAATTCTCGAAAAGGCAAAGCTTTTTTTCCTTCAATGTATAGCTTAACAAAATCGGCAATTTCGGGATGTGAAAGGTTCACAATTTCTTCAAACAATTTATCTTCTTCAAAGGATTGATGTACTCCATATTTTTCTGCCAATTGTTGAATGATTCGGGACAAGCTCGTTTTTTCGTTGGAGAGTCGTTGGATTTCGATATCCAAAGCAAAGGCAATCAAGGCACCCTGTTGATACAAATAATGGTAGTCCTGTTGATGTTTTTGAGTAAAAATATGTTCGCTCATTTCGGTCAGTGAACGTTTGGGATAACCTTCAATAAGTTTGAGTTTCTTGCTGATTTCTGCAAAGAATTCTACTTCACTCATCAGCCCACTTTGCAGCATCGAAAGCAAGGTGAAATATTCGGTTGTTCCTTCGTAAAGCCAAAGGTGTTTGGACATTTCCTGGTGCCCAAACCCTACCAAATGTACTTTTTCGCTGTGCAAACTATAGGGAGTCAATAGGTGCAAAAGTTCATGACTGGCAATGCGTTGTACAATTTTTTTGAGGCGTTTCCCATTTTTAATTTCGGGCAGCAAATAAAAAGAGGAACTACCACACATCAAACCACCATATTGCGCCAGACCGCTGTTTGCGGTCAGTGAAGGGTCTGCAAAATACAATACAAAAGTGTATTCTGGCAGGGGCAATTCGCCCATAAAATTAGAAATGGACTGTACTACTTTCTTCAAGTCATAATACAAAGTACGAGTGCTGACTTTACCGCTTTCGGAATAGGCTGCGATGCGAATTTTCGTTTTTCCTTCCTTCAATGAAAAACTGATGGTATCGGGTTTAGAGTATAGAATAGGATTTTTGAAGAGGTCGAAGTAGTTTTCTACTTCAAAAACATCTAAGTTATCCGATTGTAGCTTGGCAGTCAGTGATGTGGCTCCATAGAAGTCTTTTGGTTTTTCGATTTTCACTTCAAAAGGCAGATTGTGTAACCCATGAAAATAGGCGTAAAATCCCCGATGACTGATAAGATAAGCAGGGTTTTTGTTTTGGTTCGAAACACTTGGAAAATTAGGTTTTAGCCAATAATTGATTCGCTTCAATCGGTGGGCTTTGCTGATTTCGATGCCATCGTTTTGGATATATTTGTAGGGCAGTACTTTACCGTTTTCATCTAATGGCTCAAATCGCTCCAAACGTGCCTTGATAGGGATGGATTTTTGTGCGCCAAACTCACCACTTGGGAAAACGTAGGTTACAAATTTTGTCTCAATTGTAGGAGGAATAACACTTACTTTGATGGGCAGATGGGTGTCATTATTGAGATAAATGGTAATTTGGTATTTTTCTTGTGGTATATTTGCTATTGAAGAAGACAGTTGTAACAATAAGACCAAGAAAAGTAA
>JBMYXW010000295.1:0-4905 GCA_049608825.1 Chitinophagales bacterium | reverse complement strand
AATGGGGAGTTGATTGAAACGATTGAAGCAAAGGAAGGTTATTTTTTGGCTTATGCTTTTGAGAAAGCGGAGGGAAGGTTGATTGAAGTGAAGGATTGGAGTGCGGATTTGCTGCAAGAATGGGGTCGAGTATTGGGGCAAATGCACCGTTTGACCAAGGATTACACGCCTTCAAAGCCATCCTATAAACGACAAGAATGGTTTGATGATGATGTTTTTGTGAATCGAAGAAAGTACATTCCTGCGGACAAAAAACACGAAAAAGCATTGGAGGTGTTTGATGATTTATTGAAGGAAATCGCAGCACTTCCCAAAACGAAGGATTCTTATGGCTTGATTCACGATGATTTACATCACAGTAATTTCTTTATTACTCCGAATCAAAAAATCATTCCGTTCGATTTTGACGATTGTGCAAATCATTATTTCATCAACGATATTGCGATTGTGATGTATCATTTGATGCAAAACAATAAGTTTGATTTTTTGCAGAAAGGCAAGAAAGAAAATGCAAAGTTTGTATTGTTGAATTTGATGGAAGGGTATCGGAAAGAAAACAGCTTGGATGATTTTTGGCTGCAAAAACTGCCTCTTTTTGTACGCAAACGACGTGCATTGTTTTTGTCTTTGTGCTACCAAGTTTGGAAAGGAGAAATGAATGAAGGGCGATTGAAGTGGTTGGAAATGTTGAGGAAAGAGGTGGAGGAGAAGGATAGTTTGTTTTTTTCATAGGGCTTCACCCTATATTATAATAGGTCGCTCCGTTGGAGCTTTATAAGGATTAAATTTTTGGAAAGAGGTAAGATTGTCTTGTCTTGTATCCAAAATTAAAGAAAAGAAGGTGCCACAGGATGGTCTGTAACTGGTCTTGAACACCAGGGTATCTGAATGGATAGGGGTTCGACTCCTCCACCTTCTGCTATTTTTTGAACAAGAACTGCTAGATAAAAAGGAACTTGAAAGGGGAAGTTTAATGATTAGGTGTTGATACTAAATGGTAGTATAACATGAACACCTAAACACAATTATCAACCCAAACACAACAAAAAGAATGGAGGGATAGCTCAGATGGTAGAGCGTTTGTTTGAAGCACAAAAGGTGGTCGGCTCGATACCGACTCTCTCCACATATTTGGATAGCTGATATTGGATGTCTTCAATTTTTCATTATCCATTTTCAATTCCCAATTAAATGAAATTGCCCTGTGGTGTAATTGGTTAGCATACGAGCCTTTGAAGTTCGTGGTCAGAGTTCGAATCTCTGCGGGGCAGCCATATCGTTTCAACTGTTGCCAAAATTGGAAATTGTTGGCAAAGTTTTCACTCGATTTTAAAATTAAAAAAGCAATGGAAAATGCATATAGAATAGCAGCCCTATCTGTGAAACAACGTTTTGCGGAGCATCAACCAGAATATTTGGAGGTGTTGAAGCAGATACGGAAGGGGCAAGTCGTGGTATTTTCAGGAGATTATGACCAAGCCGAAAAGGTGTTGGAAGTCTTGGGAATTCCTGCTGAGGTAAATCCTGACAAAAGTGGTTTGATGAATGCAAATATTGCTTTTGTGAACTGTTCGGGTAAGTACAGCGGGGTTTTGCTGAACAATATTGAAGCATTTGTGCGGAAAGGTGGCTGGTTGGTGAGTTCTGATTGGGCTTTGGACAAGATTTTGGAGACGAAATTTGAGGGCATGGTTCGTTGGAACAAAAATACAACGGGGACGGAAATTATTTCTATTGAGCCAACTATGGACAGCCTTTGGTCGGATATTGTAGTCTTGGGGGCAGATCCTCAATGGCGTTTGTGGGGCAGTCACCCTATTGAAGTGATTGACCATGAGAAAGTGAAGATTGAAGCGGCAAGTCACGATTTGTTGGCTAAATACGATGCGCCTGTGGTGGCAGTTCGTTTTGATTGGGAAGCTGGACATGTATTTCATGCTATTGGACACTTTTGGGCGAAAAACAGCCATACGCCAACGGTTCGACATACGGGACCTTCGAGGGATTTTTTGAAGGCGGGTATGAAATTGAGTGTGGACGGTATTGCACGAGTGGCTTCGAGAGCCAAGTTTGACTTGGACGAAGTGAATTTTGCGAATGTGCAAAGTGCGGCTACGGCTACGGAGTTGGTGGCGCAGTTGTGTGTGTTGGCAACGAAGGATCGGGTGAAATTGCAGGAAACGATGGGCTTGTTGGAGGTGGTGAAAGAATGGATGGCAAGCTGAGAACCTTCAATAACGAATAAATATTTGACCCCTTCAAGGAAAAATCTTTGAAGGGGTTTGTATTTAGATTTTAGCTTAGAGGATTTTATTTTAACTTAAAGAAAATCAAGTGAATAAAATGTTTTTTGTTCAATGAACGCCTATATTTCTTCAATAAATGGTTCGTGACTGCCCTCTCATTGCAGGTATCTTTGTGGTGTAATCAATCAACAAACAAGATTTTTTAAACCTCAAAAACCTTTTACAATGAGAACTTTAAGCAACATCAACATTTTTGCGATATTAATTTTGAGTATCCTTTTTGCATTCAATCTTCAAGCGCAAAACTTTACAAATACCTCTAATTTTTTAGGAACGTATTATGGGAAATTGGATGGACGTAATGCCAAATTGCAGATTTCGACTTATTCTTACAATCGTGCATGGACAGAATTTGACATCACTTTGATGGACTTGGACAGAGGGGTTACGATGAAAGGGAGAGCAACGGAGGTGCATAGAGAACATGGAGGTGACCATGTACTGCAAAATGTGATAGTGAAAAGTGTAAATGGAAAAACCATCAAGAAAATGGCAAAAATCCTTTTGCATACTTGGAACACTAACTATATGACGGTTGTGGAAGACAAAGGCTATGGTTTTATTTTTGCCAAAGGAAGTGCCAACAAACTGCCCCGTCCGAACCCTACTACTGTCAATAAATTCAATAATATCGGTGATTTTTTCGGTATCTATATGGGGCGTTTGGATGGACGCAAAGCCAAATTGACAATTGCTCGTACAAGTAGCGGCAAATGCTTGATTGAACTGGTTGATTTGGATAGAAATGTGACTTTCAAAACTGTCAGAGATTACCTTCCCTTCAATGTGTTCCGCCACCATGAAGTGAAGCAAGTCACGCTTCGCAGTGAGGATGGGCGCAGTACGAAGGTTTTGAAAAAAATGTATATGCACACTCAGAACACGAATTATATCAGCGGCATTACGACTTGGAAAAACAAAGAGTATGGCATGTTTTTCGTCCGTCAAAGAGTTGTTCCTACTTCCAATTCTCGGATACAGCCTGAAAGTCATCGAATAGGAGTTAGAAGAAGATAAGTAGTCGCTTGAGAGTTTCAGCATAAAAAATAAACCCTCATTGATGACTTGTATCAATGGGGGTTTTGAAATTTCTTCATCGTTAATAAGGGTTGTTGCTCATAAGATGATTGGTTTTTCTAAGAATGTGGAAAGTGCGGCTACGGCTACGGAGTTGGTGACGCAGTTGTGTGTATTGGCAACGAAGAATAAGGTGAGAATGCAGGAAACGATGGGCTTGTTGGAAGTGGTGAAAGAATGGATGACGGGTTGAGAACCTTTAATAAAGAATGAATATTTATAAACCCCTTCAAGGAGAAATCTTTGAAGGGGTTTTGTTTTTGTAGTGGGGCAAAGTGATTGAATCCTAAAATACATTCACTTTATCATGGACAAATTTGCAGGTTACCTCCACTTTAGTTTGTATTTGTCATTTCCTTCAATAATTCTTCTACTTGATTTTGGTCTAATTTCTCTTCTATTTTAATTTCCGCTTTTAAATTTTTGAAGGTTCTTTGGATGGGTAATCCCCTTGAATAAGAGGGTTTATCCAATAAAATAACTCTGAATCCATTGAATTTTGAAATATCATCGGGGATTCCTTCACTCCAAATCCAATGTTCAGAGCCTTTGTTATTTGAAGTTTGGGACTTTGCATTTTTCAGATATTCCCAATTATACATATTCCACTTCCCCGAAATAGACTGTTCTAATTGTTGAACATGAAGTCCTTTGACTACATCCAAAAATTCTTCTTGAATGTTTATCTTGTCATTCAGTTCTGGTAATCCCATCAATAAAAGTTGCAATTGAAAATTATCTACAATGCCACTTATTTTTCCTTTAAATCCTTGTTTGGTATTGAGTTCAAGTACAATTATTGGCTCATCGAATAAAACCTCAAATAACTTTGACATCCAATGAAATGCACTATTGTATTGTGTATATTTTGAGACTTCAGCTAAATGATTCTTTCCCTTTTCGAACTCACTTCTGTCTGATGAAAATATGGAAATGCCGCATTGGTAATAGGAATCTAAACCTTCAAGAGAATTAATTGCTTTTGCAAATTGTGGCTTCAATGTTTCTTTGATTCTCTCGATTATTTCATATTCTTGTTCTTCTTCCCTATCATTGTTTTGTTTTCTTAACTCTGTTTCACAGGCTTCTATGAATGGTAAGGAATTCTTGATTCCAGAAGCGAAAAATTGAATGTAGTCATCGGTTATGTATTTTGCAGGATAAGCATTTTCAATGAGACTTCCACAAATCAAGGATGCCGTTGAGCCATGTTCTAAATTATCGAAACTGAATAATTCGCTTAAATATGTCATTGACTTTCCTACGGCTTCCTCATCATCAGTTTCTTTTATTTCGTCGTAATATTTGGCTATTGAATGGTTTATTTCCTCGCTAGAAGAATGCTGATTGCTCAAAATATTCTTCAATTCTCTTGCTTTTTTAATTAGGCTCATTGTTTCTTTTTTTGGATGAAATAGTAGTCTGTAAAGTGACTATTTTCTATCCTTCAAATATAATTTATTTTTTTTTCTTCAAAAATGTCCAAAACGATTTTCCTTCTACGTCTATGAGGGCGACAACA
>JBMYXW010000294.1:0-4933 GCA_049608825.1 Chitinophagales bacterium | reverse complement strand
TTTATTAAAAACTACAAAGACTTCATTTGTCCAATATTAGAAGTATAGCCGAATTTGCATTTGCATTTGCATTTGCATTTTTAATTTGAATTTGCCTTAGTTGTATTAGCTTATTGAAGCAATGGGAATATAATCCATTAAAAACTATTCTTTTTCCAAAACCCGCACCACAGGATACCGCCGATAGGTATCTTCAAAATAAGGCGAACGCTGATATACAAACATCAACTGAGCATAAGCATTCTCTGCAAAATCTTGGTCAGCTTTCTTTCGAGCCTCCAATGCTGCCTTTAAATCGGGATTGTCCGCCAATATATCAACTGCTATATCTTCAAATAAATAAGGTGAAAAATACTCCTTTTGCTGCAAAACAGAATCAAAGAAATTCCAAGCGAAAAAGGAATCATGAGCTTGCGGTTCTAAAGTTTCGACAATGTAGCGGTTGTTCACCTGATTCACTTCAATCACATAATCTCCCACCCGAAAAGGCAAAGTCTTTTTCTCCTTCCGAAGCTCGACATTGTAGTGTAAATAATGCCCCTCGTAAGGCTGTTTCACCGTTTCGTACTCTTCAATATAATAGACTTCAACTTCCATCTCTGTCGCTTCCTTCAATTGCGTCATTTTTACACCATTCCATTGCAGTCTTTCGATAACTTCCTTCCAAGCTTGTGGCACGATGTAAGCAGCAGGTTTTTCGATAGAAGTGGTTGTATTGTAGGTATTGAAATAAGGAATTGGCTTTTCATAAGGTGTATTTTGGTCATAATACAATCGCTGCAAACCGCTGATTTCACTTGCTTTGTATTTCGCTTCAAAACCTTTGAAGTCGTAATCGTCATGTTTTGAAGTATCCAAAGCCCAAGCAATCGGAAACGTTTTTTGCTTTTGAATTGCTCGATTTGCTTTTGCTCGTAGTGTACCCATTTCGTCTGCATGAAGGTGGGTAAATTGAAGAACCTCGACCAAAAAATGATGTGTCGACAAGACTCGGTCTTTGTAAGGCTTGAGCATGTGGGCTTCGGTAATGAATCCCAAAGTGTTGAACAAGGTCGTATAACCCGATGAATATCTGGGTGTTTCCAAAAAGGTTTTGATGCCCTCATCTGGTGTTTGACCTGTCAAATAAATATAAGGAGAAGTTGTATAACCTGCTTTGTTCATGGATTGACTCAGTTCGGGGTACATTTTGTCGTGGAGAAAATCAGCCAAATCAGACTGCAATTTGTTGCGTTCCGTAGCGATTAGGGTCATCACATATTGGTGGTCAGAACCGTTTGTGGTATGTGTATCTATGAATACATCAGGCTGCCAAGTGTGAAAAATTTCGGCGAAAGTGCGGGCATTCTGGGAGTCGCACTTGATGAAATCCCGATTCAAATCCAAATTCCGAACATTGCCTCTAAATCCATGCTCCAAAGGACCATTTTGATTCGCTCGGCTACAACAACCCCGATTTTCAACTCCGCCCAGATTATACATCGGAATGATACAAACCACCACATTCTCCAAGTTTTCTGCAATCTTACCCTTTCCATTGAGTAGTTCATCTGTCAATTGAAGACTCGCATCTACTCCACAAGGTTCACCAGGATGTATGGCATTGTTAATCAGAATAATTCGTTTGTTTTTGCTGCGAATGGAAGTGGGTGAAAAATCTCTATCTTTGGAAATGACCATCAAATGCAAAGGGTCGCCCATGTCCGTCATACCATATTGCAGTAAAGTCGCTTGTTCGCTATTTCCTGCCAATTGTTCGTACATCGAAATGGTTTCGGCGTAGGTAGGCGTTTGATTGTCTTGGTATTTGAGAGAAATCTGGGCAAAATTGTGAGTGGTCATTAAGCAAAGGATTAGGGTGAGGAAGAGGAAATTTTTCATTGTAGAGGTATTGGTTTTTGAAAGGCTAATTTACAAAAAAAGTGGACTTCCAAGTTTCCACTATAAAAATCAACAATTACACATCATGTAATCGTAAATCCTTAGCACCTCTATGTTCCGTTTCAACTGTTGTCAAGGTCGGAGACCGTTGACAAAGTTTCTACTAAAACTTCTGTGCCTCCCTGTCTCAGCACCAATTTCCCAAATCCAGTGTGCAAAAAAATCTCTCCACCTCTCCGTCTCAGTGTTCAGCTCCAAAATCCAGTGTGCAAACCCCTCCGTGCTCTGTCCCTCTGTGTTCAATTCCAAAATTCAGTGAGCAAAATCACCCCATCACGATTTCTTCGTTGTCACCAACACATAATGGTCAAAAATTCGATTCTTTTGAATCAATTGACAACTTGTAATCTCACAACCTCTTTCGGTCAACATGCTTTGGTATTCCACCAAATCGTATTGATGTGGATGCAGAATATCACCAGGTAATAAGCGAAACAAACGTTTGAGAAATTGGTGATTGTGTGCGTCAATACTGACCACCAATGTTCCTTCAGGTTGTACCGAATCCACCAACTTATCAAAGCTTCCTTCAATATCCGAAACGTGGTTGATGGCGTTCATACAAAAAACCACATCGTAGGTATTGGAAGCCTTAAACTGTTCCAAAGGTAAATCGTGAAATTGAACGTTGGGATAGTCGGCAGGAGAAAAATGGGAGAGTTTGTTCTGATAGTCCAACAGTAAAGGGTCAACCGCAGTGACTTCTTGTTGCGGCAAAACCATAAAAATACCGGCAGGACCACATCCCGCATCCAAAATTTTGTCTTTGGGTTTGATTTTTAGAGAGTTGCCCACTTTTTGGAGGAGTTCGTTCCAATAGCCTTTTTTCCAAGCGGTGTATTCCTCCTTCGATTTTTTGTGCAGATAATTTCGCCACCACAGCAATTCTATACGTTGAGCCAATTGCCATTTGAGAGTCTTATTCATTGGTTGATTTTTTGGAAAAGGGAAGTGAGAACAGAGGTGTGAGAGATAGAATCCCGATTCTCACATCTCTCTTCTGAAAATTGAATTGGAGGTTTGTGTTAACAAAGGTAGGCGATTTAGTATATTGCTTCTAAAAAGCCTAAATTTGTTTTTTATTGCAGCAAGCCCTCAAACTTGCCTAATTTTACATTTCTTTGATTATTTGTATTTTTATAATATGTCCAAACAACTCCTTGAAAATCTCCGCAAAAGTGTATGGCAAAAAGCCTTCCCCAAAGTCTCAATGCCTTCCAAATGGCGAAACAATCACGCCAAAGACCTGCAAAACAAAATTTACAAGGAAATAGGGCAATTGCTTGATACCCGTATTTTGTTGAAGTTTGGTAGCGGAAAATTGATTGACAATAATTTGCTAAATTTTTTGGCAAAATACGAATTATTTGAGAAAAAAAGTAAAAATATTGATAATTCTTCTGCAAAGAAAACAGATTATTGGCAGCAATTTCAAAACAAGGTTCTGGGGATAGAAGAAGTGGATTCTACTGCAAAGGAGGAGGAAACGCTTGTTGAAAATACAAAGTCCGCAGATATTCTTGAAGAAAAATCCCAACCCAGTATTCCACTTCCCAAAGGTTATCGTTTGGCGAAATTCACTGAGAAATTGGAGGCAAGCGATTTGTTTGAGTTTCCGCCTTCAAGCGATTTTTATTGGAAGCGACCGATAGATGAAGAATTGACAAAATCCCTTCAAAATCATTCTGCTGTTTGGGTAGAAGGTGAAGCATTGACGGGGAAAAGCCGTGCAGTTTTGGAAGCATTGAAGGGAATGAAAAATGGACTATTGGTTCTGCCCGATATCCAAAACTTGCAAGTGGAGATGTCTTTGTCGCCTATTATTGAAGGCAAAAAAACGGTGGTTTACTTCGAGGATTTACTGACCTTTTACCAAAGTTATCCGCATCAAACATGGATGGTGAATCGTTTTTTGAGCCAATTGTTGGCAGCGGAAAATGTGCAAGTTTTGGTGAGCAGTAGAGTAGGGGAGGAGGTGACTTTGTTGGCGGATTACCTGCCTGATGATTTGCTGCAAAAGTTCAAAAAAATCACTGTTCCGACCATCACGTTTGATAATATCGAAGAGTTCCAAATGGATGTAGATGTTCGTTTGGACTTCAATGCCTTTGACGACAGTTTGGGTTCGCTTTTGATGAATTTGAGCAACGTTGAGAAGAAATACGAACAGTTGGAAAATATTGCAGAATTGGGATGGAATTTTAGTCAGAAGGTCGCAGATACAGCACAGGATATTTTGTTTGCATTGAAGCACTTACACTATATTGGTCATTTTCATGGGCAGCCCAATCACTTCAAAGTTTCTTTGGTGAGAGATTTTTGTTTGCGCTTGCAGGGACGAAAAATCAGTCAAAAACAATGGCAGGAAGCTCTCGAATTATTGGAGTTTTTGCAGCAGAAAACGGTGCGTTTTTTAATTCCATCAAGGAGCATGTTAGATGAGGAAGTATTGAAGGTGAATACTGTTTATTTGGAGAGAGCGATTGATGGGAGATTGGCAAATTCAGATATTGTCAGAAAGGTCAAGGAATTTTACACAACGGTTGAACAACGATTGGAGAATGGGTTTTTCTTGCATCCGCTTTATTTCAGTAAGCGAATTTATGCCCAACAGTTTTTTGAACAAGCCAAGCAATTGTTGGAGAAAGCCGTGGAGGAAGGGCTTCAAGCGAATGCTGCTGTTTTGACGAGTTTGCTTCGGAAAGCACCTAACTTTGGGGAAGCGAGGTTTTTGTTAGAGCAGGCAAATAATTGGAAAGTAAAACCCAACTCCATCCTCTTTGAGGTGTGGCTTTCAAAGGCAACAAACTATGAGGAATCGACAGAAGTATATTCAGCTTTAAAGGCAGCGAATGTCCAAGCGAATTTGACGTTTTTTAATCATTTGATGGCAAAGTCTGAAACCTATGAACAGGTACTGGATTTGATGAATGATTTGGAAAGTGCAGATATTGTAGCTTCGACCGATACCTTCAATGCCTTGATTGCTAAA
>JBMYXW010000293.1:0-4939 GCA_049608825.1 Chitinophagales bacterium | reverse complement strand
CTACCAATTTACAGGAGTCATTCACTTGGCAGCAGAGTCGCATGTGGATCGTTCGATTATTAGCCCGACAGATTTTATCTATACCAATATTGTAGGAACGGTGAATTTATTGAATGCTGCGAAGAATTTGTGGAAAGATAACTATGAAGGCAAGCGATTCTACCAAGTTTCGACCGATGAAGTGTATGGTACTTTGGGCGAAACGGGTTTGTTTACCGAAGAAACTTCCTACGACCCTCGTTCCCCTTATTCTGCCTCCAAAGCAAGTGCCGACCATTTGGTACGAGCTTATTGGCACACTTATGATATGCCGATAGTCGTGTCGAACTGCTCCAACAATTATGGCGGTTATCAGTTCCCCGAAAAGCTATTGCCTCTTGCCATCAACAACATCAAACAAGGTAAAAATATTCCGATTTATGGTGATGGAAAATATACACGAGATTGGCTTTGGGTCAAAGATCATGCAGCTGCAATCGACTTGATTTTTCACGAAGGAGTCACTGCCGAAACTTATAATGTGGGCGGAAACAATGAATGGAAAAATATCGACCTTATTCATCTTCTCTGTAAAATCATGGACAAAAAACTGGGTCGCCCAGAAGGGGATAGTGCCAAGTTGATAACCTTCGTTCGTGACCGTGCAGGACACGACCGTCGTTATGCGATTGACGCTTCCAAAATCAAACGAGAATTGGACTGGGAACCGTCTTTGACCTTTGAAGAAGGCTTGGAAAAAACGGTGGATTGGTATTTGACCAATGAAGAATGGCTCGACAATGTGACATCTGGTGCTTATCAGGAATACTACAAAGAGCAGTATGTTTAAATAATTGGATATCGCTCAAACTCCGCATTTTCATCAAACAATTTTCGATAAGTAGCGTGTTTTCGATACGGTTCACCTCCAATGTTTTTGCACATGTTAATCATCTTGACATTGTAATCTGCAATCCAAGTGAACTCCATATCTCGGTAAGCATCCTTGTGCTCACCGTCTTGAACCGTATCGGAAGCTACTTTTATCAAAGCTGCAACAGCCCCTCTACGCTGGTATTTTGGCACAACCCCAAAGGACATTCCATACATGCGTTTGCAGTCTTTTTTGACCTTCAATCGCCACATAAATTGCAGTTTTTGCCACCATCCAAATTTGCCATTGAAGCTCTGTAAAATAGAATTGATTTCGGGGAGATTGATAAATACTGCAATCGGGTCTTCTTTGTGATAGCCGAAATACACTATTTTTTCGTCCAAAATGGGCTTCAAAGAGTCCATGATATTTTTTGCAGCTTCATTGCTCAAAGGCTCAAACTCCTCATAAGAACCGCCCCAAGCTTGGTTGTAAACCGTTGCAAAATCTTTGGCGTATTTGTCCAGTTTGCTTTTGTCGGCATAACCAAAACTGTATTCATCGTTCTCCAAAACCATATTCGCCCAACGGATTTCCTTTTCGGAGAGGCTAATTCCCAATTTGCGGTAGAAGGTGATTTGTTTGAAGTAAACTTGGAAGCCGTAATTTTCAAAAAGCTGTTGGTAATAAGGCGGATTGTAGTTTTGGAGGTAGGAAGTCGGGCTGAAATTTTCAATCAGCAAGCCCCAAAATCGGTCACGTTCTCCAAAGTTAATCGGCCCATCCATTCCCTCTTTCCCTCTTGCTGCAATCCATTTTTTGCAGGCATCAAATAATTGATTCGCAGCGGCTTGGTCATTGATGCACTCAAAAAATCCTGTTCCACCCACAGGAATATCACTACCAATTCCCGCTTTGGGGTCAATAAAAGCAGCAATTCTTCCAATGGTCTCCCCATTCTCTCGCTGCAATATCCAACGAATCACCTCGCCTCCTTCAAACTTCTTGTTTTTTTTTGTATCAAAAACCGCTTCAATATCGGGATTCAAAGGGCGAATATAATTGGGAATGCCTTTGTAAATTAGGTTGGGAAGGTCTAAAAAAGTCTTGATTGTTTTGGGGGAATTTACTTCAATGAGGTTCATAAGTAAGGAGTCAGAATTAAGAAGTCAGGCTTCAAATATTTAATTTATCAATGCCTTTGTCAAAATGAAATGTACCATTAATTTGGGTTAGGTACTTAAAATAGACTTTATTAAGTCGTTTTATTGTTTTAGTTTATATTCTGCAAGAAAATTGCGAATCTCGTTTGTGTTTATTACATCTTCAAAGCCCTTTGCTTTCAAGCCATTGTAGAGTTTTTTATCTCCAGTCCATAACTTTGCGTTTGTATGAATTGTTAAGGCAACATGGCTAATGTCTTTTACATCAACGTCTTTTGTTAAATCAAATGCTTTTTTCCAATTTTCATCAGTGATCTGTTCCTCATTAATAAAATCAACCTTTTTTATGAGAAGATACAGTAAATCTAAAAACTCTTCATCGGTTAATTTGGAGAGTTTAAGCATTTTTTCTTTTTTATCAAAAAGCTCAATATACAGATAATGACAGGCTATTTTGTCAAAATCGTTTAGTTCTCGAAGTAATAGCTTTCCAATAGAACCATCAGACTTTATTAATGTACTGATAACAATGTTAGTGTCAATAACAATTTTCATTTTGCAAAACGATTTTTGTTTCTTTTTCCTAAAGAGTCATTGATTTCATTAACAATGCCTTCTATATCCTTTTCGGTAGCTTGACTTTTAGAAACAATACTTTTGTATTTTAGGAAATTTAAGAAATCCTGTATATCCAGAATATCAACAACATTTGTTGGGATTTGAATAATTAATTTGTTTCCGACAGTTTGAAGAGTCATAACCATATTTTTTATTAATAATAACGAGAGATAGTTAATCAACAAAAAAACAAGCCTTTTGGGTCAAAAAACAAAAAGGCTATCCAACAATATCTCCATAATAATCTACGAAGTTCTTTTCCATCTAGCAGTTCCTGTTCAAAAAACAAAAGAGACAACCCCAAATCATCTATTGAAATTGCCTCTTGTGAATAAAAACTTGTATTTTAAGTTTAAAGGTTAGATTTAACCTGCCGACAATTCTGTATCATACTCACCCGCCTTCAATTTGTTTGCCACTGCTTCCAGAGCATCCAAAGTTGGGTAAATTTCGGCATCCGTATGAGCCGCAGTCGGAATCAATCGAAGCAACAACATACCTTTAGGAATCACAGGATACATCACCAAAGAACAGAAAATCTTGTAGTTTTCTCTCAAATCGCCAATCAAGTTCGCTGCTTCAACAGGACTTGCTTTGAGGTAAACAGGCGTAACAGGCGTATTGCAGGTGCCGATATTCAAACCACGCTCCATCAATCCATTCTGCAATTTATTCACATTTTCCCACAATTTTTCTCTCAATTCAGGCATTTGCTGCATCATGTGCAAACGCTTCAAAGTACCTTCCACATACACCATCGGCAATGATTTGGCGAAAGCTTGAGAGCGCATATTGTAGCGCAAGAACTCAATCATTTGAGGTTCGTTGGTAGCGATAAAAGCACCAATCCCTGCCATAGATTTTGCGAAAGTCGAGAAGTACAAATCTACACCATCTTGACAACCTTGCAGTTCGTCCGTTCCACCACCAGTTGGGCCCATTGCCCCAAAACCGTGAGCATCATCGACCAACAAGGTAAAAGGATGTTTTTCTTTCAGCGCAATCATTTCCGTTAATTTGCCCTGAACACCACGCATTCCAAAAACTCCTTCTGTCACCACCAAAATTCCACCGCCCGTTTTTTCGGTAATTTTTGCAGCTCTGTCTAAGTTTTTCTCAAAACTCTCCATGTCATTGAAGCGATACGCAAAACGTTTACCAGCATGCAACCTTGCTCCATCTACAATACACGCATGGCCTTCTGCATCATACACCAATACATCGTGACGGTCAATCATGCAATCAACAATAGACATGATACCTTGATACCCAAAGTTCAAAAGGTAAGCTGCTTTTTTGTTTACTGCTGCTGCCAATTCTCGCTCCAACTGCTCATGTAAGTCCGTATGACCCGACATAATTCTCGAACCCATTGGGTAAGAAAACCCCCATTTAGCTGCAATTTCAGTATCTGCTTTTCGTACTTCGGGGTGATTTGCCAGACCCAAATAACTGTTGATACTCCAAACAATTTTCTCATCCCCTTGAAATTTCATACGGGGTCCGATGTCGCCTGTCAATTTAGGAAAGGTATAATACCCAAATGCCTTTTCAGCTTCTTGAGCCAAAGGTCCTAAATTTTGCAGTCGCCGTTCAAATAAATCCATAGTAAAATATGTATTGGTTATTGATAATTATTTTTTATAGGAATTGTGGTATTTGATTCAAAATACACAAGATGAAAAGAACAGAAATAGTTGATTTTTGTTTTACATCAATGTGTTTTTAGTTGTTCCACAATGTTTATTTTGTAGTAACTGAAGGTTTGAGGTAGGGAGTAAAAAACGAGTGCGAAGATAGATGTTTGGCATAAGATTACCAATTTTTTTTGACTCAAATTACTGTCTAAAAGTTCCCAAATGTGTCTTTCCTATTCGCCCCAATTTTCGGTCTTCAAAATAGCATTGAAGGGCAAAACTCGTTGAAGTAAAGGCTATATCTTCCCATGGCACTTCTGATTCGGTGAACAGTTGTACATCCAAACTTTCTACTCCTTTGCTAAAATCGAGGTTTTTTAACTCCGCCAAAAAAAGTAGATAGACTTGATTGACATGGGCAAGATTATAAACACAGTGTAGTCCTTCAATTTCGACTGTAGCTTTGGCTTCTTCCCAAACTTCCCGTTTTGCACCCTCGTCTGTTGTTTCACCATTTTCCATATAACCCGCAGGCACATTCCAAAAGCCGTATCGAGGTTCAATTGCCCGCTTACAAAGCAAAACTTTGTCTTCCCAATAAACCATACAACCGACTATCATGTTCGGGTTTTGATAATGTGTGGTATGACAATTGCTGCAATAGAGTC
>JBMYXW010000292.1:0-4951 GCA_049608825.1 Chitinophagales bacterium | reverse complement strand
AAGGACAAGCAACTTGTTTTTTCCCTTCAAAATTTTGCAGTTTGCCATAAATACTCAAATCACCCGACCAAACTTGCCCACCTTTGTCGTCCAACATAGACAGCGGCGTACCCAAATAATCGGTGACAATACTGTAAGTCTGTTCGCCCTCCATTTTGGCAATCGGCGCAAAACTCTCAGGTTCAAATATCCAAGTTGTAATGTTGGGAATAG
The DNA here is from genome assembly GCA_049608825.1 of Chitinophagales bacterium. Taxonomy (GTDB): domain Bacteria; phylum Bacteroidota; class Bacteroidia; order Chitinophagales; family UBA2359; genus JAUHXA01. The sequence continues at coordinate 4,738 of JBMYXW010000292.1, read as the reverse complement.
GAGAGGAGTTGAGGTTTGTTGATTCTACTATTGCCTGTTTTTCTGTTTTTTGTCGTTTGGAAATGCTAATAGAAGGCGATTTACGGACAGATATAGCGCCTACTTTTGGACTTATCTTTATTTTGTTGTCGGAAGCCTTGTGATTACTAAGCACTGTAATTTGAGGTTTTTCTACCTCTGTTTTCCATTCATGCAAAGGTGTATTTCCATCCCATACCCAATGAGTCGTTTTTTCTTGATAGGTTTTGGAGGTTCTCCGACCCAAAGCATCGTATTCAAAAAATACTTTCTTTTTATCTGGGCGTATCACCTCCTTCAACATACCCGAAGCATTCCATTGGTATTTCCAAGTCCTGCCCGAGTGTTCTTGTTTTTTGATTAAATTACCTTCTGTATCGTATTTGTAAAGAGTGCCATTTGCTTCCAACAATTGCCCTGCTGCTCCATACTTTCTATCCTTTTGGCTTTTGGTGCGGAACAAATTACCGACTACATCGGGCATTCTAAGTTCTGTTTGACCATTGCCGTATTTTGCCCAAGAAAGATTGCCAAAAACATCGTGTCCAAAAGTAGTTGTGCCGTTTTTGGAATCCACGATTTGTTTGAGGCGGTCGTTTGATTCCCATGTATAAGAACGTTTGCGAATGTTTTGTTTGCCAACACTTGTTCGTTGCTCAATCGGTCTGCCCAATTGATCTCGTTTCCATTGACTGCTTACGCCTCCTGGCAGCAAACGCTCCAATTCCAAACCCCAACTGTCTCGTTTGAATTGAGCTTCCCAAAGTTTGCCATTGCTATCAGCGCTTAACTGCTCGACATCTCCCATTCGATTTCGATTGAAAATCAAACTCGCTCCTAAAGAAGACCGTACCTCTTTGCGTCTCCCTAAAATATCGTAGTCCTGTTCGATGAAGTGTTCGCCTTGTATTTCTTTGAGTACCCTACCCAATATATCTCTTTCAAATTGGACAAGTGTGTGGTCGTTTTCTGCTCTCAAAAGCGCACCATCGGCTCGATAACCAAACCTTTCTCCTGTTCCGTCTGAATGTGTAACCTCTATAACTCTGCCCAATTCATCGTATTGATAGTTGGTAGTCGTTTTATTCGGTCGTTTTACTGCTATTACTTGACTCGCTTCATTACGGCTATATTCTCGGGTCAATCCGTCAAAACCTTTTTCTTTTACCACTTCTCCCAATTCATCCAATTTGAAGGTATAACGATGTCCTTTTTCATTGGCAATGGCTCGAAGTTGTTCTTCAGTATCGTATCGGAAAGAGACTTTTGTTCCTGCTTCTATTCGAGCGATAAGCTTGTTGAAGCCTCCGTATTCAAATCGAATATCGTGGTGTACATCTTTTGCATGAACAACATTTTCTTCTGCATCGTACTCCAATTGGCGAATGTTTCCATCTGCCTCTTGTATTTCTACCACATTGCTCAACAAATTGTAGGCATATTTTTGTTTGTTGCCCTTGTCGTCTGTGGTGGAAATGACTCTTCCCAAATAGTCATAAGCCCGATAGGTCTGAACTTCATTGGAATGTTTTACCTCGATGAGGTTTTTATCCGAATCGTACTTCAATTCTGTTGTGTTCTCCAAAGCATCACTGATTTGGGTCAGTAATCCCTCTTTGTATTCGTATTTGGTAGTCGCTCCAATTGGATTGATTCGCTCAATTACATTTCCTTGTTCATCGTATTTCCATTCCCATTCTCCTCCTACAGCATCTATGGCTTTGGTCAGCAAACTCTCCTCGTATTCCATTGAAGTAGTTGTCCCGTCTGCTTCAATTACCATGATGCGGTTGCCCCGATTGTCGTAAGCATAGGTAGTAATAAGTCCCAACTCATTGGTCTCAGAGATTAACTCTGTATGCTCATTGTAATCTTTGAGACGGATATTTCTTTTTGCATCAATGGTTTTATATACCAAACCTTGTTTATTGTGGAAATATTCAGTAATGTGTCCTAATGAATTTTCTACAGTTGTGTGTCCTTCTTTGTAAAAAAGTTTACATTCATAAATATTATCATCTCCCCAAGTGTGGATACAACGTGAACGGTGATTCGTTCCATCATACTTAAAATAAAAACTTAACCCAACTCTATTGATTTCTCGAACAAGTAAATGATTCTGATAAGTAAATATGTATTCTTTGTCAAGTGCGTCAGCAGCTATAATCATATTCCCAAAGGAGTCGTATTGATATTTAACAATAGTGAACCGTTCTTTAGGCTTATCAGCATGAGGTACAGTAATGGTTGTAATAAGACCTCGTTTGTTGGTACTGACTTCCAAAAGTCGCCCTATACTGTCCACAATACTTTGCAGATGATGGTGTTCATTGTAATGAAATTGAATTTTATTGCCATTGTTGTCTTCTATTGCTATTAAGGGTAAAGTTTTTTTATTAAATCCAACTTGTCCAAATCGAAACTGCAATAAACTGGCATTTTGCACATAAAAACCTCTTTCATCTCTTTTGAGACTCATTTTTTCGGCTCTATTAAAACTTTCTTCTCCTTCTTGAATATAAGGAAAAACCACGCTTCTGCCATCCCATAAACGAAGAGCAATAGCCTCTTTGTTATCTGATATTCCCAAAGCATAGTCATAAGAATGGTGCCAACCATGCCCTAGTGAACCTTGGTAAGTTGAAGTTGAATGCCAAATACGTTCCCAAACTAATGGAATAGAGCCACTCAAACTAAAATCTACTTTTTCGGTAAAAACTTTTCCACTCGCTACATCTACAGGATGTCCAACCTTGTCACATTTTTTGGTGTTACACCCAATCTTAGAATCACTACTTGCGTTTGTCTCAGCACTATCCGTATTTTTTTTATTAGGCATCTTCTTTCCATTTCCTGCTTTAGCTTTTGGAGGAGGAGCTGCCTTAGTAGTTTTACTCACTGTCTTTCCTACATCTGCTGCCTTGTCCGCTTTTTTTGCAGCTTTTGTGACTTTCGCAGCTTTGTTGGCTGCCTTCAACCCCTTTGCTCCTTTCATCGCCAACTTACCACCTGTTGCCGCCCAGCCTGCAAAGGGTACCATTGCAGCAGCACTTAAAGCCGCATTGGCATAATCTCCTCTTGCCAAATAAATTGCAGCATTGATACCATCTGCAATTTCTCCGACACCAGGAATTAAACCCACTATATCTAAACCTAATTGTACGCCATCTAATAAATTACTAAAAAAACCTCCTTTTTTCTTGGCCTTGGCTTTTGCACCTCCTCCGCCACCGCCTCCTCCTCCTCCACTGGTGCCTATCAGCACAGTAGGTGCACCCACAACAATGACTCCTCCATGAGCAGTATTGTCTCCCATACGTGCAGCGGGTTTGCCATTGATTAACACAACAGGAGAACCTTTTACAATGGTATCTGGAGGGCCGACACAAGTTGCCATATCTCCCATACGTGCAGCAGGCATCTTACAGATCAGCACATTGTGAGACCCCATAGCAATAGGACCTCCTACATGTGGAACAGGAGGAGCCCCTGGTGTGACCATTGGGCAAGTATGCATATCACCGACACGAGCAGCTGGTTGAGACATTTCTTTTAATTTTTTAAAAAATTAGTTATCGATTAACTTCTTTTAAATGATGTTTTAATGTTTCATCAATGCCTTTAAATAATGGTCGCCCCATTAATAAGTTTAAAGCACGGTAATTACCAGTACCTTCTCCTATTGTTACAATAAATAACTCATCTCCTATTTGTTCAACAGAACGGGTAATTTTACCAGGATGAAACATGTGTTTTCCTTCTTCCGTATAGTTAGTTGCTGAAAAATTATTTCCATTAATAAATGTCCTCACATAGTTATATTTGGGAAATCCTAATAACCTAATGGATCTCCCTTGAGTTATAGGACTACTTGCTACAGAGGGAGCCATAAACTTCGATTCTGATGTCATTTCCTTAAACACACCTTCCCTTGTTAAATTCTTACTGATTTTACCAATAGGTGTTTTTATTTCATAACGGTGATATAAAGAATGTCGCAGGTTATAAGAATGCTGGATTATTTTACTTTGAATTAATTTTCGAAATAACTCGTTCATGGTGTTAGTGATTTTAGGTTAAAAATTATTCTACTCCCAATCCTCCTCATATATTTTTTTCCCGCCTTTCTTTATCTTAAACTTCAATTTCTGGGGTTCAGGTTCTTTCGGAGGTGGAGGTGTATATTTGGGTTCAGGTTGATAATCCCTAAAGTGCAATTCGACTAATTTTTCATACATTGCAGCGACCGTTTCTGCAAAATGATTGATCAGACCAAACATGGCTTTCAAGTCGGTGTGGTCGTACTTTCGATTGGAGAGTGAATCTCTAAGAATGTGTTCTAATTGACTGGGAGTCCACTGAAACCAATCTGATACATAGCGAATAAAATTGTCTTTTTCTTGTGGTAAGAAACAGTTCAAGGTTGTGTAAAGAGTATTTGCAAAACGCACAAAATAGGAGAAGGTTTTAATTGGAGATTGTTCTTTCATCTCCAAGCGATATTCATCTAAAGTATCCGCCAAAAAGAAAACGGTTCGTTCTGCAAAAGCGTGGATATTATTATCCAAAATACTTTTATGTGTCCCTCTGGCATTTACTTTTTGAAGGACATGCAGGGCATTTTCTCGGATAATATTTAAGGTATTGAATAAGCCGCTGTATATACTTTCGGGTGAAATAGAAGGTTCGCAGGAGCAACTCATTGAAGTACAGGGAGGGA
>JBMYXW010000291.1:0-4954 GCA_049608825.1 Chitinophagales bacterium | reverse complement strand
AATATTTATACGCCTCATTCATTATTAAGTGATTAGAGAGGTTAGGAATTATCAGAAGCGAAACTTTGGGTATGTTGTTGCCCGAAGAGACTTCTCCTATCAGCGACAATTTCACCTATGCGATTGATGTCCATTATTCAGACGAAGGCTATATCGAAGACGATGATGCCAAGGATTTGGACTACGATGATTTGCTGGAAGAAATGCAAGGTGATGCTCAAGCGGCAAATGACCAACGCAGAGAATTGGGTTATCCTACCGTTGAATTGGTCGGATGGGCTGCACCTCCTTACTATGATGAAGCCAATAAAAAACTGCATTGGGCAAAGGAAATAGCTTTTGAAGGAGAAGAGGGAAACACTTTGAACTACAATATTCGGATTTTGGGACGAGGTGGTTATTTGAACCTCAATGCGATTGGAGAAATGCAGGTTTTACCCAAAGTACAAAACGACATCGGCAATATCCTTACGAGCGTCAACTTCAATAGTGGACACCAATACAGTGATTTTGACCCAAGTATGGACAAAGTAGCAGCGTATGGAATCGGTGGACTCATTGCAGGAAAAGTTTTGGCAAAAGCTGGCTTTTTTGCCCTTTTATTGAAGTTTTGGAAAGTGATTGCTATTGGAGTAGTCGCCTTTTTTGCTTTTATAAAGCGGATTTTTTCGGGAAAGTAATTGATACAATGAGAGTTGAGCGAATGATGGTGTTTTGTAGGAGATTATTTTTTTTACAGAATGACAAAAAAGAGTGTGTCATATTGGAAATATCCTGTGGGTAACATCGATAAAGGTGATTTTTGCTCAAATGTTTAAGGACAGTCAAAAGGCAAAAAACAGCGGTTACATTACTCATCAAACCAATTCACCATTCTATTCCCTACAAAATTTAGGGTTCTTTAACATCTTGAACCGCTTCAACTGGAAACTTTAATAGGGGTATTGTAGTTATTACGACTGAATAATACTAAGTATTAGGTATCGGATACTTCCAAAGTATCCGATACCTTTTTTTAATAAAAAGGTCAAGAAATGAAAAAACTTATTACCCTCTCTTTATCACTAATTCTATTTAGTTTTTGTAGCCAAGTGAATGCTGCCAGTATCAAAGGACAATTGCAGGATTCCAATGGCGAAGCCTTGGTTTTTGCAGCAGTCGCTTTGTACAATGATGCCGACAGTACCTTAGCCAAAGTCGAAACCTCTGATGAAGCTGGAATATTTCAGATGCAGGGCATAAAAGCGGGTAATTATTACCTTCAAGCTACTTATGTTGGCTTGTCTGACTTCAAAAAAATGGGCATCGTTTTGACCGAAAACCAAGACCTCGATGTGGGAATTTTGGCTTTTGAACCTGCTTCGGTCAAACTGCAAGAAACCACCGTAACGGCTTCAAGGGTAATGGTCGAAACCAAGCCCGATAGAACCATCTTCAATGTCAGTGGAACAATTAACAGCACAGGTTCTGATGGTATTTCTTTGCTCCGAAAAGCTCCTGCGGTGATGGTCGACAACAACGACAATATCAGCGTCTTGGGTCGTTCGGGAGTCCTATTGTATGTCGACGGAAAACGAATGCCACTCACAGGCGCAGACCAAACTGCCTACCTCCAAAATCTTCCAGCAGACCAAATTGACCGTATCGAAATCATCACCAATCCTGGTGCCAAATACGAAGCCGAAGGAAATGCAGGTATCATTGACATCCGATTGAAGAAAGACAAAAATTTGGGCGCAAACGGCTCTGTTAGTGCTACTTTTACTCAAGGACGTTATGCAAAAGGCAACCTCAACGGAAGCGGAAATTACCGCAATAAAAAACTCAATATTTTTGGAACATTGGGCATAGCAGATGGCAAAGGCTTCAATGATATGAACTTTGACAGTTATCAAAACAACATCAGACTAATTGAAAGCAACGAAAGCCGCAATAATTGGACAAATCACAATTATCGACTTGGAACAGATTTTTTCTTACACAAGAATCATACAATCGGTTTTTTGGTCAGCGGCGCAAATGCAGAAACATCGGGTTTGAACACCAATCGCATCGCCATTGCGCTCGAATCCAGTCCCAATCAAATCGACAGTATTTTGGTTGCCAACAATGTGTTGGCTCATGACCGAACCCAAAATTCTTACAACCTCAATTACCGTTTTGACAATGGAGATGGAAGTAGCTTAAACGTGGATTTGGACTATGGAAAATACGGCAACAAAGGAGAACGTTACCAGCCCAATCAGTATTTTGATGCCAATGAAGAAGTCGTTTTGACAGAGGTAATCAACAGTTTTGAAACACCTACCGACATTGATATTTACACTTTTAAGGTGGACTATGAAGAAAAAATGTTGGGAGGAACAGTGGGCATTGGTTCTAAACTGAGCCAAGTCGTTTCGGAAAACACCTTTTTGGTTTTTGACGAAGAAAATGGAAGTGTTATTCAAAATAACGACCGCTCCAATTTTTTCAAATACGACGAAAAAGTTTATGCTGGGTATGTCAGTTATGCTCGAAAACTAAATGACAAATGGAATCTTTCGGCAGGATTGAGAGCCGAAAAAACGGATGCAATGGGAGATTTAGAAGCCTTTTCGCCAGACAAACAGGAAGACCCAGTAGTATTGGACTACCTTAGTTGGTTTCCGAGCGCAGGATTGACTTGGCAGGTTGCGCCCAAACACAGTTTGGCATTGAACTACGGTCGCCGCATCAATCGCCCCGATTACAACGTATTGAATCCTTTTGAGAATCAATTGAGTCAAATTTCGTATGAAAAAGGAAATCCATTCTTGCGTCCCGAAATCGTAAACAATATGGAATTGGGTTATACAATGCACTATCGCTACAACTTCAAGTTGGGATACAGTCGTACCATTGACCAAATTACTCGCCTGATTGGTCCAGACGAAAGCGACCCCAGAGCCAATTTCATCACTTGGGACAACTTAGCTACAAAAACTGTAGTCAGCTTCAATGCAAGCATCCCTACACAAATCACCAAAAAATGGGGTGCTTACTTCAATTTTAGTGCCTCACATATCGACAATCAAGCCGATTATGGGGAAGGTGCAATAGTAGATTTACAAGCATTTACCTACTCAATTTATCAACAACATACTTTTGACTTACCTGCGGGCTTCAAAGGTGAAATATCAGGTTATTTTTCTGGCCCTGGTATCTGGGGAGGCGTATTTGAATACGAAACAAGTTGGAGCTTGAACTTCGGGCTTCAAAAGAAATTCTTCAATGATAAACTGAATGCCCGATTGAGTTTTGATGATGTATTCTACGAAACAGGTTGGGACGGTATTTCTGTCTTCAATGGATTGGTATCAGAAGGCGGCGGGAATTGGGACAGCCGAAAAGGTAGTCTAAGTTTGAGTTATAATTTTGGCAATCAAAACGTAAAATCTCGCAAGCGTAAGACAGGTATTGAAGATGAAGCAGGACGGGTACAAAGTGGGAATTAATTAATTGATAATGGAAAATTAAAAATGGAAGCCTACAAGAGTTTTACTTTTGTAGGCTTTTGTTTTTTAAAATAGGTTCATGGAAAACTTTAGTGATGGAAACCGTGGAATGTAAATTCCACTTTCTCCTTGATATTTTAAAAACTTGAAAGTTTAGTGTAGTAAAAGAACGAGAAGAGAGAATTTATATTCTCGGCTTAATAACTCGACTAAAATCTCCTCAGCCGAAACACCTCCCTTTTCTTCAATCTCATCGTTCCAACAACAACTTCATCATCTCCTCAGCCGAAACGCCTCCCTTTTCTTCAATGAAATCTCTGGGTGTATCGTCTCCAATTTCGTAGGTGACACCTTCCGCTTTGAACTGCGTATAAAACCATCCTTTGGAAATAGGGCGGGTCAAGCCAGAAGGTTTGTCGTTGATTTCGTAATTGTGAGCAGCCAAGCTTGTTTTGATGCCCTCCAACCATTTGTCTTTGAATTCAGGAATCACCGATTTCAAATCCTTTGAGAGTGTATAATAGACATCGTAATAAGTAGAGTGAAAATCCAAACCTAAGAGTACCTGCGATTTTTGTTTACTGGCAGTTCGGGCAATAAAATCCACCATTTGACGGATTTCGGGTTGGCGGTAATATGCCCAATCTCGGTTGAGGTCAATGCCTCCTACGCTGTGTCGCCAATGTCCCAAATCAACTCCATCTGGATTTACCAATGGAAAAACCATGATTTGATAACGCTCTAAGAACTTTTTGGTCATTTCATCTTCCTCCAACAATCGGTCAATAAAAGCTCTCATGGCAAAATATCCTGTTACTTCTGGTGGGTGCTGACGACCCATAACCACCACAATTTCTTTGCCTTTTGGAGTTCCCGTTCCCATGTTCAAATAGTACAAATCTCGCCCCTGTTTACTTTTGCCAATCGCTTCAAAATTGACAGCAGGGTGTTTGGCTTTTTCTTTACACCATTGACGAACGTGGTGCGAATTTTGAATTTCTTGAGCCGCCAACCAAAGCGTGTCACTACTCAAACCCAATTGAAGGTTAGCAGCGGTTGTATCTTCATTGAAGCTGATTTTTTCATCTTCCAACCATGTCCAAGTTTCACCATCTGTACTGACTTTGGGATGGTAGCGGTGTTTTATATCTTCATAATCCAAAACCAATTGCACATTTTTGGGAGCATCCGACCACAATTTGAAGGCATACCAAGGGCTGCGGTTAATAGGTTCATTTTCGGGTAGAATGGTGGCTTTGAAGGTACTGTCGTTTACTTGTTCAAAGTTATTCAACCTCGCTCCATCAAAACGATTGTCGGCATATACGCCCATTGCAGCACTTCCATATTGTTTTTTTTCTTGAAAATCAATCGGTTTTGTAGTGGTGTCAATGGGGTCTGGAAAATCGTAGGTAGTGGCTTTTTGAATAGTTTTGCAGCCAATGAACAAAAGGGGAAGTAAAAAAAGGAGGTAAATA
>JBMYXW010000290.1:0-4977 GCA_049608825.1 Chitinophagales bacterium | reverse complement strand
TTATTGATAGAGATTCTAATGTAGGTACATAAGGAGGATTTGGTAAATCTATGTTCTCATTTTTAGTTTTTTTTATAATATTTTGTGCGTTTTTCAAAATAGTATTTGGCAAAATTTGATTATATTTTTAGGTTTCTCAGAAAAATGATTACAAAACGAAGTTAAAACAAAAAACAATATAATAATGCAACAATAAAACCATTCAGCCATAAAACAATATAACCTACCACTTCAATCGAACCATCGCCCGAATCTCCGACTGCACATTTCCGTCAATCTGAGTGTCGCCCGAACTAATCGTTTCCTCATTTGCAATATACATTTGAGCAAATCGCAGCCAACAACTGAAATGTCGGTTCAATTCATACTTTCCCATCACATAAAAACGGCTTCCCCTATCTGCAAAAAACGGAATACTGAAATCGTACAAAACCGAACTTTCGTAGGCATAAATGCGGGTATCAAAAGATTCGGTTTCAAACAGTGCATAGCGGGCTGTGAGGTTGAGAGGTATTTTTTCAAAGCTATATTTGACATCTTGACTGAGGAAAAAACCTCTTTGTTTGGCACTCACCCCATTGTCGTACCACGACCATTGCAGGCGGCTTTTGAAGCGCAGTCGGTAATTGGCTCGGTAGTCAATATTGTAGCGAAAATCTGATTTTTGGTGATGACTCAACACGTTGATAACATTATCACTTATTGCAGGTGCATTTCTTTGTTTGTTTTCATTTCGGTAACGAGCATACATTTCCACACTTCGGTTGAGGCTGTAATTCAACTGGGCAAAATATTCTACGCCGCTTGAAGGACCATCTACTCGAAACTTCAAAAAAGGATGCTTAAATACATCAGCATATACTTGCAGTCGAAATTTTCGGGCAGGCAATATTTCTGCGCCAATGTACAATCCTTCTTCGTTTTGAGGACGAGAAGATTCACCAAAAGCATTGGCATTGAGGCTTTGGTATTTTTTGCTGTAATTTCGGTACAAAAGCCCCATAGACAATTGGTCTGCAATGTCTATCAATGCGCCATTTGTTGTAGCCAATGCGCCATTGTCGCTCATCGCTGTTTCGCCCCAAAACGACAAACCCGACAACAATACACGATAATCTACACTTAAATTCAATAGTTGGTCTCCATTGAAGCGAAAGCGATTGTAGGGCGTATCAGAAGGTTGAAGCGGAGCATCAAATTTGGTAAAAAAAGCATTTGCACCTATCGAAAAATGACTGCTTTTATATTGAAGGCTTGCTCCAGTATCGAATCTTTGAATCCTTTTTCGGTCTTCAATTTCGGCATCGGTTCGGTGCAAACCTGCTGTTTGGATGGAAGAAAACGCCTCTATGGTTTCTTGAAAATTATCCAAAGTATCAATAATGCCTGACAATACGTTTCCGTCTATTTTTTTGTAGGAGGCAAAAGCAGTTGCTTCCCATTTGCCGACTCCAATGGTTGCTGCTGCGCCTCTAAAAAAAGTGGTTTCATTGACCGAAGTGTATTTTTTGAGTGGAAATTCTTGCCGAAAAAGATTCAATACGTCCTCCCCTTTTCGGGTGCCAAATCCCGACCAAAGTGCCAAGCCTTGCCCCAATTTCACTTCAAAATCTCCCAATGCGATGTGCTTGAATATTCCCACATCTCGCAGGTAAACGTGTCCTGAATAAAAGTCAAAACCTCGTTTTTGAGAGCCTTTGAAGAATTCTTCTCCTGGATCTTTCTCGGCAGTGAATCCATAACTCAAACGATTGCCGTAATTGTAGCGATAACGCATCGCAATCCTCGCAGCACTTCCCTTAAATTTGCTAACGGCTGTTCCATCTTCCAAAGTATCCGATTTCACAAAACCGCTTTGGGGTTCTAAAATCTCTTGGTAACGAATCAACAATTGATTTTTTCCCTTCAAAAACAACCTTTTAATCGGTATTTTTTCTTCGGGGGCTTCAATGACCACAAAATTCGCCAAGAGTTTGGCAGACACCAAATCAAAACCATTGACCATTTGCAATTCATAAATCGTGGCAAACTGACCCAATGCTTCTCGATATGCCAAGAGCGCAATGATTTGTTGGGAAGACAAAAATTGAAGCTCTGCCAACTCCTCAAAACTAGCTGTATTGAGGTTCAAGGGCTGCAATCGGTAATCTTCCAAGCTCTCCAAAATGGTATTGAAGTCAACGGAACTCGCACTTTCGGCATCTTCTGCCAAACGCTCCAAAAGCTGTTCAATCGTTTCCAAATCACTCGTTGGGATTTGGGCATAAACAGGTTGAAGTGTAGCCATTGTAAATACAATAGTTACCCAAACTAAGAAAATCTTCGATGAAAAGGTGTTTCTGAACATGCCTGCAATTTACTAATATTTGGGAATAATTCAGAAATGTCGGATATTGCGAATATGAAAGAAAATCGAAAGTTAAATTTTCTGGTTTTTTCATTGATGGTATTGCTCATTTGTCTTGAAGTATTCAAGCCACAGCCCATAGACTGGAGTTCGACCTTCTCGAAGGACGACAAAATTCCCTATGGTAATTTTTTATTGTACGACCTACTCGACCAAATTTTTCCTTCCGAAACTATAGAACCCATTTATCAACCTGTTTACAATCAACTGCAAGACACTACTCTGTTTGCAGAGAAACGCAACTATGTCTTTATCAATCAGAGTTTTGGATTAGAAGACCTGGATGAGCAAACCTTGTTTGACTTTGTATCAGCAGGAAACAACGTGTTTTTGGCAACTCGCTATCTCTCTGAAAAACTAACCGATACCCTCAATTTGGAAATCAATCAATTGGGGGCATATGCTTTTTTTGAAAACAATAAGATTCCAGATACCATTGCCTTCAATTTTGTACATCCTGATTTGAAGACCGACTCTGCTTATTATTTGAAGAAATACATAGCGGATAGTTTTTTTGAAAGTTTTGACACTTTGAATACCCTTATTTTAGGAATAAACGGATTCGAAAAACCCAATTTTATACAGACTACTTTTGGCAAAGGCACTTTTTATATTCACTCCAACCCTATTCTCTTTACGAACTACAATATGACTCATGCCAACAATGCTGAATATGTGGCTAAAGCCCTATCGCATTTGCCTGTCTTGCCGACTTATTGGGATGAATACTACAATGTAGGTCGTCAAGGAATGAAAACGCCGCTACGGTATTTGTTGTCCAATGATGCCTTGCGGTGGGCGCTGTATGTCAGTCTGATGGGTTTGTTTTTGTTTGTCCTGTTTGATGCCAAACGCAAGCAAAGGGTCATTCCTGTGATTCCGCCTGTGAGCAATACGAGTGTAGAGTTTACCAAAACAGTCGGTTTGTTGTATTACCAACATGGTGACCACAAAAACTTGGCGGAAAAGAAAGTCACTTATTTTTTGGATTATTTGAGAAGCCGCTATTTTATCCGCAATATTGAATATCAGCCTTCTTTTTATAAAACGGTTGCTGACAAAACGGGGGTGAGTTTGGAAACAGTGAAGCTATTATTTCAAAAAATTATAGATATTCGCACTAAGGCAGATGTTTCGCAAGAGGATTTATTGGAGTTGAATAAGGTGATGGACGGGTTTTATGTAGAGGCAGGTGGTGATTAGTCGATTGGTGACTGGTGACTGGTGACTGGTGAATTTGTGGTTTGATAATAGTTCCTGATAAAACCAACTATTTCCACTTCTAATTGTTTTCTAACCATACAAAACAAATTACACTGTACTCTTAATCAATCACAAAATGGGCTATACAAAATACACCTTTCGAAAAGTCAAAAAACATTTCAAGCTGACAGAGCATAAAATGCCATTATTTTCGGATGTTTCGCCAATTTCTATTAGTGACTGGCTAAAACAAACCCTTTCTATTAGTACAACTCTAACTCTCAACTCTGAAAAAGCACGTTCAGAGGGCATTATTGCGCCTTTTTTATTTGAATTGAAAAATCGTAATCCAGATAAGGTTGCTTTGTTTTCAGGAGAAAATTTGGATGTCAATGCTTTGGAAGATTTGAATGGAGAGGTGGATTTTATTTTGACCAAAACACCAAATTCTACCACAATTGATGCGCCCATTTTCTGTTTGATGGAAGCCAAACAACATATTATAGAAAGCAGCTTGGGGCAGTGCGTCGCACAGATGATTGCTGCTCAAATATTTAATAAAACAGAAAAACAGGAACTACCTACGATTTATGGGTGCGTGACAAGTGGAGAGGTTTGGCAATTTTTGAAGCTTTCAGAAAAAACGATTTATACAGACCAAAATCGCTATTATTTGGACAAACCCAAGCAGATTTTGGGGATATTGCAGCATATTGTGGATGAAGTGTGAGTGCGTATTTGATTCCGAAGACACATTCTTTTTTGTCATTCTGTAAGAATCTTGTGAGTTGATTTAACTCAGTACTGTTTAACAGAAATTTCTTAACATGTCAGCAGCATAGCTGCGGCACTATTTGTAGAATGATTTAAAAAGGTATCTAATCTAAGGGGCGTAGCCTCGACACTATAGTAATCAGTTGTTTATCTGTGTCGAAGCTACGCTCCTAATGACTTCAATTCCATCTGTTTTTCTACAAATAGGGTCTGGGCTAGGCCCTTTTCAATGTCAAATTACTTTCGTTACACTGTACTCAGAAAACAAGAATTAATTTTTGCACATCAATGAATTAAAAACCTGTATGGAGTTACGAAGTCCGTTAGGACTTCAATATTTGTAGAAAAATGATACAACCGAAATTCAGGAACTCCATCGGAGTTCAACCCAAACCTAATGAATTGGGTTCTTTGACAATTATTGCAGAAATGAATATAGATTCGCTGGTGTTGCTATCACAAAAATTGTCAAAGAACCATGAATTTAAAGAAACTTAGGTTCAACTCCGATGGAGTTGGTAATTACTTGCTTATAATCTTTCTACAAATATTGTACTTCTACGAAGTAAGCACAACTCACAACAACATTCCGC
>JBMYXW010000289.1:0-4979 GCA_049608825.1 Chitinophagales bacterium | reverse complement strand
CAACAGACGGTCCTGCCAGAACACTGGCGAGTTCGAGGATTTGGAGGTTTTGAAACACGTTGAATGAAAATTTAAGTGAGAAATCAGACTTCAATACTTTGACTGCAAAAGTACGAGTCTGGAAGTTCAAATTCAAGGTACAAAGGCAAACTCAATGATGTCACCTCGAAACCTCAACCTACTTAAAAAATCACACAGAAATACAGTAAATTTGCAGAAAAGCAAAATCATTCGGTGTTTTGTGTAAGCAATATATCTAATTTTGCGCTTTTGTTTGAAAGATAAAATCCCTAAAACTACAATAAAAATAAACTATGGCACAGGTCGAATTGATAATGCCCAAAATGGGTGAGAGCATTATGGAAGCTACAATTTTGAAGTGGCTCAAAGAAGTGGGTGATGAGATTGAAGCAGAAGAATCGGTGTTGGAAATTGCTACAGATAAAGTGGACTCAGAAGTACCGTCTCCTGTAGATGGTGTTTTGAGCAAAATTTTGTTTGAAGAAGGTGATACCGTGGAAGTCGGCAAAGCGATTGCGTTGATTGAAACGGCTGCAAGTGCGGAATCCTCAAATGACAGCCCTTCCAATTCTAAACAAGAAACCCATACCCATAGTGCAGACTTGTCACAAACTCCAGTTTTAGAAACTGTGGAAGCAGAAATACAAGAAACAACCGTCAAAACTCGTTTTTACTCTCCTTTGGTGATGAATATGGCTCGTCAAGAAGGCATTGGCATGGCTGAATTGGAGCGGATAACGGGTACGGGTAAAGATGAGCGAGTCACAAAGCGAGATATGTTGAAATACATTGAAGCAAAAAAACAAGCAAAAACGACTGCCCCTATACCTCAACAAGGTATCGCTCCCAAACCACCTGTTGTTCCACCTATTGAAAAATCAAGGGCTCAAGCAACCACTTCAAAAACACCTCCTCGACGAATCACTCCTCCTAAAGTGGATACGAGCGGAAATGTTGAAATAGTGGAAATGGATAGGATGCGTCGATTAATTGCCGACCACATGGTGATGTCGAAGCAGGTTTCGCCACACGTTACTTCCTTTGCCGAAATTGACATGACCGATATCGTGAATTGGCGCAATAAAAACAAAGAACCTTTCTTGAAACGAGAGGGTGAAAAATTAACTTTTACGCCTATTTTTATTGAAGCAGTAACAAAGGCAATTAAAGATTACCCATTGGTCAATGCTTCCGTTGATGGCTACAATATGATTATCCGCAAAGACCTCAACATTGGCATGGCAACGGCTACGCCAAGCGGCAACTTGATTGTGCCAGTGATTCACAATGCCGATCACAAAAGCCTTGTGGGACTTGCCAAATCGGTCAATGACTTGGCAAACCGAGCGAGAAACAACAAATTAAAGCCAAACGAAGTTCAAGGTGGTACTTTCACATTGACCAATGTGGGGTCTTTTGGCAGTATCATGGGAACGCCGATTATCAATCAGCCACAAGTCGCAATTTTGGCAGTAGGTGCAATTCGCAAAAAACCTGCGGTAATCGAAACCGAATATGGGGATGTGATTGCAATTCGACACTTAATGATTGCCTCTCTTTCTTATGACCACCGAATTGTAGATGGCGCATTGGGCAGTACTTTCTTAAATCGGGTAAAATATTATTTAGAAAACTTTGACAGGAATAGAACCTTGTAAGGTTCAAACTCAAATTGACAAGCTTTTGAAGTTTTTCTGGGATTCTCAACACAATCTCAAAAGCCTGTCACCATTGTAAATTTAGACTTTTGAAGTTTTTGGAGATTCTAAACTTCAAAAGTCTTTTTTATCTTTGTATGTTCAGTTCAACACTTCAATATCAAAACATGGATAAATCGGAAGAAAAACAAGTAGTGGAAA
Organism: Chitinophagales bacterium; assembly: GCA_049608825.1. Lineage (GTDB taxonomy): Bacteria > Bacteroidota > Bacteroidia > Chitinophagales > UBA2359 > JAUHXA01. The sequence goes on along the minus strand of JBMYXW010000289.1, from coordinate 3,099 downwards.
AACCCTCAAAACGCAGCTTAAAAGAGAACAATCGCATTTTTCAGAAAGAGTTTATGACTCATGCGGATGCCTTGTACAACTTTGGTTATCACCTTACTTTTAATGAAGATGATGCAAAAGATTTGGTTCAGGAAACTTTTTTGAAAGCATATCGGTTTATAGATTCGTACATCGAAGGCACAAACGCAAAAGCATGGTTGTTTAAAATCATGAAAAATGCTTTTATCAATGCCTATCGCAAAAAATCGAAGCAACCACATAAGGTAGATTACGAAGAAGTTGTTACCTATCAAAACTCTGATAGTGGTAGTTATGTGGAGTACATTGATTTGCGGCACGAAATTTTTCAAGGAATGCTGGGAGACGAAGTTTCTCACGCCTTGAATTCTTTACCTGTGGATTTCAAAACAGTGGTTTTGCTATGTGATATTGAAGGATTCACCTATGAAGAAATGTCAAAAATCATTGATATTCCAATAGGTACAGTTCGTTCACGTTTGCATCGAGCCAGAAATATGCTCAAGGATGCACTGAAAGAATATGCCAAGCAAATGGGATTCAAGGACTAATAATTAAAAATGGATAATTAATAATTGAATATAGTAAAGAAAACTGAACTCATTTTGGCTGTTATTTACTACAATTTTAATTGTCAATTGTTAATTCTCCATTAATTTAATACACATTATAAAACAACTATTATTTTTCTTTTTTGTTAAAATATAGTAGCACTTAAAAGGGCATTCTAAATTAAAATTTCAAATGTTACTTTTTACTACATTTGTAGTCAAAAAGACAGAAACCAACAGATAGACAAAAACTCAAAATAAATACCGAATATTCGGAACTAATTAACTACTCTTTAGATTTAATTCTTTTAAAGACAAGACATTGTTAAACACCAAAAAAAGTGTATCATGAGCAATAGAACAGATAAAAACAACCTCGGCAAAACAGGCGGCAATAACAATCCCATGAACAAAATGCCTCACCAGCAGAATAGAAATCGTTTTTTTACGGAGGTCAGAGACGAAAGCGACCCGACAAAAAATGAGATAACCCTAAGTTCCTTTCTTCACAACAAACTCCCTCGCAAGTCTATTTCTGCTGACCTATTCAGCTCTCTCCAAAACATCATCAAGACTACTAAAGAATAAGCAGAAAAAATCCAAAACAAGATTCAAACTCAAAAACACTACAATATCCTCTATGGAATAAGTATGTCAAGTTTGAATTGAAAGCTTTAAAATATCCTCACTTCAATGAACAAGGCTACAACCGACTTACTTTCAAAGCTGGATTTCAAGAACTACCGAGCTTTGGCAAGGGTGATTTCTATTGTCGAAAACGAAGCAACTGATTATCAAGAGATTCTAAGTTCTTTGTGTTTTGACAAGAAAGTGCCAGTTGTAGGAATTACGGGACCCCCAGGAGCGGGGAAAAGTACACTCGTCAATGCCTTAATCAATCATTATCTCCAAAAAAATTGCAAAATCGCCATTATTGCAGTCGACCCAACTTCGCCTTTTAATTATGGCGCACTCTTAGGTGATCGAATAAGACTAAATACGCACTACAACAATCCCAATGTGTACATACGCTCTTTGGCTTCAAGAGGTTCTTTGGGTGGATTGTCGCACAAAATCATGGAAGTTGTAGATGTGGTGAAAGCTGCAAATTTTGACATTGTGTTTGTCGAAACAGTAGGTGTAGGTCAGTCAGAGGTAGAAATTGCAGGATTGGCGAATACAACTATTGTGACACTTGTACCAGAAGCAGGTGATGAAATTCAGACCATGAAAGCTGGCTTAATGGAGATTGCAGATATTTTTGTGGTCAACAAAGCCGATCGCCCTCAAGCGAATCATTTCTCCAAAAACTTACAAACGCTAGTACATAACAAACCCCTAAGTGATTGGCAAACTCCTGTACTCAAAACTGTTGCCACCAAAGAGGAAGGCATCACCGAACTTGCTGAACAAATAAAGCTCCACCATCAAATCCATCATTCCCATTCAAAAAAGGCGTATCTACTTACCCAAAAAGCCCTGCAAATCATTCAGTACAATCGAATGAAAGGTGTTGATGCTTTTGCGCTCCAACGAGATATTGCAGCAGAATTGGAGAAGGATGCTTCTTTTAATTTGTATGCTTTTTTGATGAGAAAAGCATGGTAGGTTGGGTTTTAGCCCGAATATCTCCACCTTTTCAACCCTCATTAATCTGCCAACCAGTTTACTATTCCCATAGGGTCAAATACCACTAATCCTACTATTAACGAGAATCCCAAAAACCCCAATAGAAAGTGACCATACATGGCTTTCCAGCTATAATCAATAAGCGACTTAACAACTGTCCCTGTCCATACCAAAAAACTTATTGGAACAAGAAGCATCAATATGATTCCAATGGAATGTAGAATAGGGTAAGATTTGGGGTCAGGGTTTCCATAACTGGGAAAGTGACCTTCTGCGATTTTAACCCATAAAAAGAAAAACCCAATTGATAGCAAATATAAAAATGGTATCAATCCCGTCATTTTAGCCAAAGTCTTGTTTGTTTTTTGAGTATCCATTCTATGCAAACATGTTTTTGGTTAATTTATTTTTCTACTACCATCTGGTTTGTGAATAATACCAACATGTTCCCTGTTTTTTAGATAACCTAAGTTTCAGTTTCTAAACACTCCCCACCACCACCTTTCTCAAAGCCTCCAAAAACGGCATACTCGGCACGGAAGCCATAATCTTCAAATCATCCACCAAACTACTTTCCTCATTCAAAAAACGAAAAATACGGTCAATCGGATTGTGTTTGAACATGTCAATGAAAATAGGTCGAATCTGTTCCCCACGATGCTGCAAAATACTCAGTAAGAGGCGGTCATATTGCAGAAAACGACTGGCATAAATCGGAGGATAAAAAGGTTGTTCGGTATTTTCAAGGGATTTTACAATCTGTTCGCAGTCTTTCTGAATGCGCCAAAAAGTGTAGCCAGTGGAAGGTTTGGAGCGTCCACCTCTGGTGCCGATGTGCATGATTCTTTTTTGAGGATGTGGACGTTGTGGAAGTGGATGGTCGGTCATGGGAATGATGCCA
>JBMYXW010000288.1:0-4992 GCA_049608825.1 Chitinophagales bacterium | reverse complement strand
ATATTTATACGCCTCATTCATTATTAAGTGATTAGAGAGGTTAGGAATTATCAGTTGCGATTTCAAGAAATGGATTGTTGGATTTTCTAGATAGCTTCCATGATTTTTTCTGTAGTTCGATTGCAATGTTATATTCCCCTAGTCTTCGATGAAGATTAGCAGAATTGCTATAAACTTTGCTTAATTGTTCTTCATTCTCCGTTTCTATTGCAAGTTTCTCACATAAACTATAATAAGAAGAAGCTTCATCTACAATTCCTAGATGAGCAGAATTCATTCCTAACATATTCAATACATACCAATCTGAAATTTCACCATTTAATTTGTATACTTGTTTGCCAATTTTGTATGATTTAAAATACTGAGAAAGTTTTTTGTTTTCAAAACATAAAATACGTCCAAGTTCATTTACTTTGTTCCTATCTTTAGCCTCCACAAAAAAGTCAAAAGCTTCTTCCAAATCACTGTAAGTCTTATGATTGACTTCTTTGTCCATCCAGTAGTGATACCTCCCTGCCATTTCCACCGAAAAACCAATCCCTTCCTCTTTCTCAAAAGCCCCTTTCACCAAATCCTTCACCAAAGGCGTTACATAATAATACTGCAAAACAAGCTGTTCCACATCCCGATATTGCTCCAAAAGTGTCAATTCTTGCAGCAAATCCAAAATGGAAGCATAGTCCAAATCGTGTTCTTGCATTTGCAGGGCAGTCACCAAAACGGGGATTCGGAATCGACTCAATAGGCGCAAAGTCGTTTTTTCGTTCTCCTCCAATAGTTTTAGCAATTCTTCAAACAACAGGTTTTTGCTCATGCGCTGACGGGTTTCGATTTCCGCATCGGCGTATTGTTGTTTGAAGTCCGCAAGGGTTTTTAGAGCTTGGGGGAGTTTGTTCTTTTTTTTGGCAAAAACCTCATCAAAAAACTCCAATGCCCGATAGTTGCCGCCAAAGGTTTCGTGCAGCCAAGTGATGACCTCTCGGAAGGTCAATTTTTGTTCATTGAGCAAGTGCGCCAAACCCTGTTGCTGTATTTTTCGGGGGAGGGCTTGCAGCGACATTTGCAGGGCTTTCTTCAAAAAATCATTGGGTTCTACTTGATTCAAATTAACAAAAGGAATATCGGAACATTCCGCCACCGAATAGCGACAAGTCAGTATTAAGGGAATATCTTCGGTATAGCAGAAGTCGATGATTTTGGTTAGACTGTCCGCCAATTCTGTTCGGAAAGCTGCTCCTGGCGTACTTTGAAAAGACTCCAAATTGTCGAAAATAAACAAGGGTTGGCAGCGTTCTTCCACCTCCGCAAAAAGGGCTTCAAAGTGTTCGTAGGCATTGTCTTTGTGTTCTTTTCGCAGGGCTAAAACCAATTTCCGCAGCTTGTGGCTTTTCAGAAACTTCTCCAATTCGACAATCACATTGCTCATATTGGCACTGTATTCATTGAAGATAAAAGCGTGAAAATGTGGGTTTTTCGCCACCAAACGCTGCAAAACATATTCCGCCATTGCCGTTTTTCCCACACCGCCTTGTCCTTTTAGCAAAATAGCGGGTCGCTTTGCCCAACTTTGAAAAATGCGCTTTCGGTCACGCCTCCGCCCCACAAATTGGTAGTTGCTCCGTTTTTGGCTTTGAAGTCCTTCCTTGCCACTCACAAATTTCCAAGCCGAATAATGCAGGTTTTGGGTGGCTTTGGAGAAATCCACAGGCTGTTCGACTTGTTGGGAGACAAACAATTGGGGAATCATCCACTGAGAAGGCGGACGGTTCGGGAGGCGTTGTAGTTCGTGTTGTTGGGTCGCTCCAATGGCAGATTGGAAAGCCCGAAACAAAGGCTCTTTTTGTGCCAATTGTTGGTACAAGACTCCCGCAAAATAGGTGGCGAAATAATCGGTCACGCTCACACTCATGGAAATGACCGCAGGCAGCCCTTTCAACAACAATTCATCCGTCACCGACTTCATGCCCTGTTCAGTGCCGCCCTTTGCCGTTTGGCAAGAACTCAACACAATGAGGGCAGGCATATTTTGGGGCTTTCGCTGAAACACCTCCGCAAATTTTTCGGCTTCGACCAGTTCTTGGTGCATCGTCAGTGAATCCTCCAATGCCAAATAACTCTTTTGCTTCTCTTTGTGATACACGCCATGCCCCGAAAAATGCACAATATGGTAGCGGTTGGCAGCGATTTTTTCCGCCAAATTGTCGAGCGAACCATCGTCTGTAAAATCTATTTCTATCCCTCCAATATCAAACAAGTTCTCAAAGGCTCGTATGATTTGGTCTTCTTCCTCCTCATAATTTAAGCGGGATTCATAGCTCGCATTTTCGGGCGAGGAAATCATCACCAATATCTTCAAAGGCGGATTGTCCGCTTCCAAAATCGGCAAATCTCCTTGTGTGTTTTTGCCTTTGGTGAGGAACAGTAGCGACAATTCTTGGGTTGCCAATCGCCACGGAAGGTTGAGGATATTTGGGTCGTCGTGGGTCAAGTGCAAACGACTTTGACGGTTGCGGGCTTGGGCGGCAATGTCTGGATATTCGGTTTGCCCTTGCAGGATTTTTTTCATTTCCTCCGTCAAATCTGCCAACATTTCGGGACGCAAACTGCCCCATTGTTCGAGTTTTTCGTTGAGTTGTTGTTGGAGTTGAAGGAGATTTTGGGTTTGGGGATTGATGAGGTTTAGTTGAAGGGTTTTGTTGGGAGTCATGGGCATATTTTTGATTTTGGAAGATAACAAGGTGTAATCTTTTTGGAGAGGAACGAAAAAAGGTGAAATCTTGGTGTCGGATTTGGTGTCGGTTTAGAGATTACACCTTCTCCGTTTCACTGCAAAGATGTCACCTCTAAACCTCTATTCTAATGTGATACTTTTGATTGTAATGTCTCGCAATAATGAATCGGTTCTGTTCAATTGGTGCTCCAATTTTAATTTGATGTCTTGTTCACACATAGGGCATTCGACAACTACATTTTCGGGCGGTGTTTGGTCGAGTACTTGGAAACATTTGAAGAGGCTGAGTTTTCGGTCGCAAGGGCAATCGAAGGGAACGGTGACTTCTTTTATTTTGTTTGGCATAGCAGAATGGAGTTTGTTAGATATTGAAGGTAGAAAGCACCTACAAAAACCCCAACACTGTTTTTAAGTTTTTTGTTCCTTAGCCTACGGCAAAGCTCGTGTTGGGTATAACAATTAGAATGTGAAATCCCAATACGATTTTATTTTTTGGAAATTCATCGCTTTCGTAGAGACGTTGCATTGGAACGTCTTCCTACTGCAAAGCCTTTGAATACAATATCTTCATGCCTAAGGTAATTAGAAAATAAAACCCAAAACAGAATCTGTCAAGGGCTATTGATTTTCAAATCATAACAGGAGACGTTCCACTGCAACGTCTCTACGGAATTTCAGTAACAGTCACAAATTCATGGATTATTCAGGTTAAAAACGTTTTTCAAGATGATTTAGTTTCAACTAAACCTCCAATCCATTCCCTACTTCTCGAATCACCTCCAACAGTCGAGCCAAGTGTTTGTGCTGCTGTCTGTGATTAATCAAACAGGCTCGAATAACAGATTTCCCTTTCAGCGTAGTACCTGCAATGAACATTCGTCCATCTCGCTCCAATGCGGGAATGATTCGGCGGTTGAGGTCATTAACATACTCAGTATCCGTTCCATCGTTTTTGCCCAAGAATTGAAAACAAACGATTCCCAAAACGACTTTGGAGGACAATCTAAAGTCAGAAGCTTTTTCAACTATACTCGCTAAATATCGGGTGTTCTCAATGTCTTCTGCAATGACCTTGCGGAGTCGGTCGGCACCGTAGGCTTTGAAGGTCATGTAAATTTTGAGAGATTTGGCATTTCGAGATAATTGGAATCCGTATTCATTGAAGTCCAAACGACCATCGTTTTGTTTGTCGCTCGAAAGATAGGAGGCTTCGGTGTAAAAGCTTTTGTGGAGGGTATTCCAATTTTTAATCAAAGCGCATCCACCTTCAAAGGGTTGGTAGAGCCATTTGTGAAAGTCCAAAGCGAGGGAATCCGCTTTTTCCATGCCCTTGAATAAGGGTTTTCGGTCGTAAACGGCTGCCGCCAATCCGCCATAAGCTCCATCAACATGGAACCACATTTGGTATTTTTGGGCAATTTCTGCCAACTTATCCAAATCGTCAATTGCTCCTGTGTTGACCGTTCCCGCATTGCCAACGATGCAAAATGGTCGAAAACCTGCTGTTATGTCTGCTTCAATTCTTTCGATAAGTTCGGATGTGTTGATGGTGAAATCATCGTTGGTGCTAACTTTTTGAAGGTTGTTGCTGCCGATGCCCAAAGATTCTGCAGATTTATCCACGCATCCATGAACTTCGGAGGAAGCATACATTCTCAAAGTGGGCATCCCAAATAAGCCTTTTTGACGCACGTTTTCTTTCTCCAAGAATAGATTTCGGGCAACGGTTAGTGAGGTGAGATTTGCAGCCGAACCACCACTGACCAGAACACCGCCTGCTGTGGATGGGTAACCTACAAATTCTGCTCCCCAATTGACCACTCTTTTTTCGAGTTCGCTGATGCTGGGTGCTAAATGCCATTTGCCCACATTTTGATTGATGGTTGTGGCTAAGAGTTCTGCAATGATGGAGATTTGATTACCGCCTGTCATCACGTAGGCATACATGTATGGCCCCATGTTCATGGTGGCAGTATCTATGACTTTTGATTGAATCAATGCCATCAATTCATCAAAGTCCATTCCTTTGGATGGCAGGTTTTCGTCAAACCACGATTCGACAGTAGCTGGGGAAAAACCCGAATAAGCTTTTGCCTCATCTAAGCCTTTGAAGCGATTTATGACGACTTCGCAAGCTTTGGAGAGTTGTTCGCTGAATTCGGAAAGGGAAGAATCGAGTCCTTGTCGGTTTGTAGTAGAAGCTATAGAGAGAGAATTGTCGTTTGCCATCTTTTGCGGTTTTCGTAGTCCTATAATTGAAA
>JBMYXW010000287.1:0-4996 GCA_049608825.1 Chitinophagales bacterium | reverse complement strand
TCTGTTTTTTCAAGCTGAATATTGCAAGTACATTTGGGCATTATTTATAGAATAATAATTTATCTGTATCACCCAATAATTTGCAAATACTATGAAAACAAAACAGACTTTGAAAGCTATTTTTTGGTTTTGTACTTTCTTTTCTTTCTATTCCTTACATGCACAACAGTTACCAGACCGATTGACAATAGGAGATAGCATCACCATAGAATTTATGGGCTACTCCAAATTGGATGGATTGCCTTTGTATTATACAACAGACAATACAATAGCAGCGAAAAGTATCGGAACCAATAAAGTACACCCAAATGGCAGTCTAAATTTGAATTTGAGTGGAGAAGGAAAAGTAGTGGGCGTTTGGGATGGAGGGGCTGTTAGGGCAACCCATCAAGAGTTAGTCGCTAGGGTCACACAAATGGATGGAGTCACAGCCTTGAACAATCATGCTACTCATGTAGCAGGGACAATTGGTGCAAGTGGTGTTTATGCTCCTGCCAAAGGAATGGCTTTTGACATAGATATACATGCGTATAATTGGGAAAATGATGAAGCAGAAATGACTATAGCCGCAGCGAATGGCTTACAAGTATCCAATCATTCCTATGGTTTGATTACAGGTTGGTTTTACAATAGCGAAGAGGGAACTTGGTATTGGTATGGCAATGTGGGAGTGAGCCAAATAGAAGATTACAAATTTGGCTTTTACAGTTCACAAGCTAGAGACTGGGATGAAATTGCCTACAATGCGCCCGATTATCTGATTGTCAAATCAGCTGGAAATGAAAGAAATGATGATGGTCCTGCAAATGGTGGGGAGCATTACTATTGGAATGGGTTTTCTTGGACGCTTTCTACAACCAATAGAGACAAAGATGGGGGAATTGACGGCTACGATTGCATTGCCCATGCAGGTGTTTCCAAAAATGTATTGACAGTTGGAGCAGTACATGATATTCCCAATGCTTACAATCAACCAAGCGATGTTGTCATGTCGACTTTTAGTTCTTGGGGCAATACAGATGATGGACGCATCAAACCTGATATTGTCGCTAATGGGGTTGGATTGGTTTCTCCTTTGGCAACAACTGACAATCAATATGGAATTTCCAGTGGTACGTCTATGTCAAGCCCCAGTGTTTCAGGTTCTTTGATTTTGCTACAAGAACACCATGAAAACCTTTATGGAAGTTCTATGAAAGCGGCTACTTTAAAAGGCTTGGTGATTCATACTGCAGATGAAGCAGGGGCGGTAGAGGGACCTGATCATCAATTTGGCTGGGGCTTGATGAACACTGCCAAAGCTGCTACAGTAATCAGCAATAACAGCCTTCCCACAGATAGTTTAATAGAAGCAAATCTCTCAGATAGTGATAATTATACATTAACAGTTAATAGCGACAGTACAAGTCCTTTGGTGGCTACCTTGAGTTGGACAGATATACCTGGTACAATTCCACCTATTTCTTTGAATCCGACAGATTTGATATTGGTCAATGATTTGGATATGTGTTTGACCAATACAGCCACTGGCGAAACTTTTCATCCTTATATTTTGAATCCAGACAGCCCTTCCGCTCCTGCAACAACAGGTGATAATTTTCGTGATAATGTGGAGAAGATTTATTTGTCTGCTCCTGATGCAGGGGAATATACTTTGACCATTAGCCATAAAAATAGTTTGGCAAATGGGGGGCAGGATTTTTCTTTGATTTTGAGTGGGATGAGTGGTTCTGATTGCATTATTGCTGCTAATTTTAATTATTCTACAAATGACTTAACGGTTGATTTTACAGATTTATCTATTGAAGGAGATACTTATAATTGGAATTTTGGGGATGATAGTAGCAGTAGTGAGCAGAATCCAAGTCATATTTATACAGAGGAAGGAACTTATACAGTTTGTTTGACGGTGAGTAATGGGTGTGGGAGTGATACGAAGTGTGAGGAAATAGTTGTTCCTCCAATGGTTAATTATTTTTGTTCTAGATGGACAAATTACCGCAACTCTGCTATTAGAGGAATCGCAGAAGAGGGCGATTTTCTATGGTTGGCAACAGATGAAGGAGTAGTAAAGGTAAGTACATTAGATACGACCCATACTTATTACAATGGGAGCAATGTAAGTTTACCACACAATCCCAATAACTTGTTTACTTCCTATAATGGCATTTATCAAGATATTGCTATAGATGTTAAAGGAAACAAATGGATTGCTTCTACAGAAGGAGTTGTAAAATTTGACAATACACATTGGATATTGTATAGCCAAGCATATTCGTCTTTATTTTCAGGAGTAGTACGCACTATTGAAACAGATAATGTAGGAAATGTGTGGGCAGGAACTAGTCTTGGTAAACTACTGCAATTTGATGGAAACAATTGGACTGAATTTTATTCTGCTACAGATATTAGAGATATTCATATTGAAGAGGATGGAAAAATTTGGTTGGCAAGTTTTGGAGGAGGAGTGTACCATTATAATGGAACAGATTGGACAGTTTATACCCATGATGATACTGCTCTATTGCCTTCAGATAATAGAACACTAAGTATCGATAAGGATAACCTTGGTAATACTTGGATTGGAACTTCTACAGGAGGATTAGTAAAGTTTGATGGTACAAATTGGACAACTTACACAACAAGTAATACCCCTGAGCTTCCATCTAATAGTATAGGCAATCTATACATTGATTCAACAGGAGGTATATGGATGGGTTTTAGTGGTGCAAAAATAGTTCAATTTGATGGAGGCAATAACTGGACAGTGCATACAATGACTACTACTGAAAACACTTTCTTCTACTATCCAATTTCTATTCACATAGACAATAATGACAATATATGGACAGGAGCATTACATGGACGTTTGCATAAATTTGACAGCACTGATTTTGAAGAGTATATCTTGCTTTTTCCCTTTGGATCAGGCGAAAGTATTACAATAGATGCTGCTTCCGGGAATATTTGGGCAACTACCTCTAGTACAAATTTTGTGAATTACAGTTCAGTTAGAATGTTTGATGGTTTTGAATGGAAAGTCTATACTCCTTTTAACTCCAATCTCCCTACGACTAGCAGAATTGAACATATTAGTGTGGCTACCAATGGTAATGTATGGGGAGTTGCTTTTGGAGTAGGAATTGTGCGTTTTGACGGAAACAATTGGACAGTTTATGATAGTTCTAATTCGCCTATTAGTAGCAGCACTTTAGGAATGACATTGGTAACAGATTTATTGGGTAATGTATGGGTTGAATCTGCTAATGGTTTGGCAATATATGACGGAAATTCATGGACAACTCAATCTAATTATGGAAACTTGATTACAGACAATATAGGAGGTGTTTGGGCTTGGAGTTCTACTCAAATTGCTAAATATGATGGAAGTAATTGGCAAACCTACCCCATCACTGTTATAGATGGATATAGTCTTTTAAGTGCAGCTATCAAAGATGAGCATGAAGTATGGATAGGAACAACGGACGGGGTTATTAAATTAGACGCTATGAATGATGAATTGGAAGCAATGTATAATACGGATAACTCAAATCTCAGCAATGACTATATCTATGATGTGGAAATCAGCAATGATGGGAGGGTATGGGTTGGAGCCAATATTGATGGAATGTTTAGTTTTGACGGTACTAATTGGCAATCTCATTACAATGCTACTACTACTTCTCATGGAGCAGTAAATCAAACTTATGATATAGTTATTGATGCCAATCAGGATATATGGGTAGCCAATTCTTATGCCATAAGTCATTATTACCGAGGCTTATCCTCTGATTTTATAATCAATGAGGCTGAACTAGAAGTTCAATTTCATTCCTTAGAACCCAATGCATTTACTTATTTTTGGAATTTCGGAGATGGAACTACTAGTACAGATTATGCGCCTAATCATGTCTATCAAAATAGTGGAACTTATAACGTTTGTTTGACAGTAACCAATAGCTGCGAAAACAAAACAACATGCCAAGCAATTGAAGTAGAAGAACTAATCCCTATTAATTATGGCTGTTCTTATTGGGTAGATTATACAGATGCCTCCATCAGAGGAATAGCAGAAGAAGGCGATTTCCTGTGGTTGGCAACAGATGAAGGAATTATCAAAGTTAATAAGTTGGATTCAACAGCACTCTATTACAATTCCAGTAATACCAACTTGCGCTATAATTATGCAGGTGATATTGCCATAGATAGTGAAGGAAATAAATGGATTGCCTCTTCGACAGAGGTGGTTAAGTATGACAATACTACCTGGAAGCGATACAATAGCCAATATTCTTCTTTGCTTTTATCTGCATCCACGATTGAGACGATTGAAGTAGATAGTGAGGACAATATATGGGTAGGAAATAGCATTGGAAGACTTTTGAAATTTGATGGAAACAATTGGACACAAGTTTATGCTACTACTGGAAGAATTGAAGGTATTCATATTGAAAATGATGGAAAAATTTGGTTGGCAAGCTTTGGAGGAGGAGTGCATTATTTTGACGGAAATACTTGGAATGTTTACAATCATGCAAATACTCCCGAATTGCCTTCTGATGATAGAATATGGAAGATTGTTAAGGATGGTTTGGGTAATATATGGATAGGAACTTTTACAGGGGGCTTGGTGAAATTTGATGGTACAAATTGGCTAGCTTATACAACAAACAATACCCCTGAACTTCCATCTAATAGTATTGGCAATCTAGACATTGATTCAACAGGAGATATATGGATGGGTTTTAGCAATGCTAAAGTGGTTCAATTTGATGGGAGCAATAACTGGACAGTGCATACAATGACTACTACTGAAAATACTTTCTTTTATCATCCAATCTCCATTTACATAGATAATAGTGACAATGCATGGACGGGGGTATTATATGGACGATTGCATAAATTTGATGGAAATGATTTTGAAGAATACCCATTGTTTTTTCCTTTTGGTTCAGGCGAAAGCATTACCATAGATGATGCTTCTGGAAACATTTGG
>JBMYXW010000286.1:0-4997 GCA_049608825.1 Chitinophagales bacterium | reverse complement strand
GATTATTACCCAATCAGCAACCTTACAACGCCTTTCCGTGGAATTATGCAGGCACTGAAAGCGCAAATACCAGCCTCCTACCTCCCAATACCGTAGATTGGGTATTGGTTGAAGCCCGAAATCCCAACAATAAATTTGAAGTATTGGATAGGGCAGCAGGTTTATTGCTTTCTAATGGAAGTATTGTTGCAGCCGATAACCCAACACAAGATGTGGTTTTGTGCAATTTGCAGCATGGAGAAAATTACCATTTAGTAGTTCGCCATCGAAATCACTTGGATATAATGAGCAGCACCGCTGTTACTTTGCCCAATACATTTGCGTATGATTTTACCCTTGCAGCCAATCAAGCGGAGGGAACAAATCAATTGGTGGACGTAGGAACGTCTGGGTTTGCGATGCTTTTGGGGGATGTGAATGGAGATGGAGTTATGACTTTGTTGGACTTCAATGCCTTGATGGGAGAAATTTCACAATTGAATCAATATCTATCTGCAGACTTCAATTTTGATGGTCATGTAGTCGTTAGAGACTTCAATGCCTACCAAAAAAATGCAAGTGCGATAGGAGTAGAGGAGGTGAGATATTGAAGTAAATTCAAACTCAAGTGTCAAGCTCAAATTCAAAAATGTACTTAAACTTTGGAGAACAAAAATTAAAGTTTTACCAAAAAAGTGCAAGATTTCACAGATTACTACCTAACGTGAGTTTTGGATAATACATGATACAAATCAACTTGTTAGCTCCATAGGAGCGACTCTGTTTGTAGAAAATAGTCAAAAATAGACCTTAGCTCCTTTAGGTGCGGCACTTTGGGGGCGCACCTAAAGGAGCTAAGAATTTGGTTTGTAATCTTTTCTACAAACGGGGACAGCCCTAATGGGCTTTTAACTTATCCAAAACTCACGTTACCTAAAAAGAAAACCCAATTGCCTTGAAAGACAATTGGGTTTTGAATTTGTGCCTTGAATTTGAAGTTTTCTAGGCATCCAAACTTGGAATACGAAGCACTTGACCAGGATAAATCAAGTTAGGATCTTTCAACATTGGTTTGTTGGCTTCAAAAATTGCATGATACTTCATAGCGTTGCCATAATAGTGTTTTGCAACTTTACTAAGTGTATCACCTTTTACCACAGTGTGGTATTGAGATTCAGAAGGGATTTCGTGAGAAGTTGTTTCTGCTTCTTCTCCTCCGCTTCTTTCTACATTAAGGTTGTCCTCTACTCCTGCAATACCTGTCACGTTTCCTACTGCCAAAATCACCTTTTCTTTCTCTGCTTGAGAAGTAGTGCTGCCGTGAACCGTAGCAGTATCGTCATTTACCTCGATATACAAATCACTTACTTCCAAACCTAAGCCTCTAACCAAGTTTTCGAGTTCGACAGCCTTTTGAGCATTGTGTTCTGCTTGAAGTTCTTCAGCTGTTTTTTGAGGAGCATCATCTTTTTTAGGTTCTGCTACCTTCTTTTTGCGGCCAAATAATTTAGCTCCAGCATTTTTTACAAATGAAATTAAGCCCATGTTTGTTGTTGTTTTGGGGTTTACAAAATAATTTATGATTGAGAATTACTATCCAAAACGATGATACAGACCAAAAAGTTTAAGCCTTTTAAAAAATCGTTTTTGATTGATTCAATAGCCAAGATACGAAAAAACCAATAAAAGTGTAATGTATCGGTTTTTTTCAAAAATATACCCTAAATTGCCTTTTATTACAAAAAATGATACATAAATATTGTGAAAACAACTATGGAGCAAATCATCAAAGTTCGATTGATTTTGAGAAAGAACTCTAAAATATTGATTCTCGAAAAATCAAAAATAGAGGGTGGCGGGTTTAGCCTCATTGGTGGTAGAGTAAAAAATACAGAATCCACGATAAAAGCCTTGATAAGAGAAACCAAAGAAGAGGCGGATATAAGCATCAAACGTGAAAAGCTCAAATTGGTGCATGTAGTTCACCGTCTCAAAAAAGGACAGCCTGTTATCACCCTGTTTTTTGAAACCAAATGGTGGGAGGGAAAAATCAAAAACATAGAACCCAAACTGCACAAGGACTTTGAATGGGTTTCATTGAAGGAAATCCCCGAAACAATGACGAACTATATGAAAAATGCGCTTGAATGTTACCAAGATGGAATCATGTATTCCGAATTTAATTGGAAATAAAATAGCCCGAAACCTGTTGCTAAAAAAACTACAAAAGAAAAATAAAGAAATGCAAAAAAAAGTTGGATTTGGTACAGCCCCCGTGTTTTTTACTGCAATTTCTACCATCCTCGGAGCGATTCTTTTCCTTCGATTTGGTTATGCCGTAGGAAGCGTTGGTTTTTTTGGAGCGGTATTGCTGGTGATTGTAGGACATTTGGTCACGATTCCTACGGCTATGGCGATTGCCGAAATAGCCACAAATCAGAAAGTAGAAGGAGGAGGAGAATACTACATTATTTCTCGCTCATTTGGACTGAATATTGGGGCTGCAATAGGAATCGCCCTGTTTTTATCACAAGCTATCAGTGTAGCTTTTTATGTGATTGCCTTTGCTGAGGCTTTTGAGCCTGTACTGCAATGGGTCAATCAACACTATGTCTGGTTACAAGATTATCCCTTTCTATTAGACGAAAGCGGCTTACTCAAAAAACAGGTAGTCAGTGTTCCTGCAATGCTTCTACTCTCAGCACTCATTCTGACCAAAGGAGCCGATTTGGGCGTAAAGGCTTTGTATGTTGTGGTCGCTATCTTGTTTTTGTCACTCATTATGTTTTTTATGGGCGATACTGGTTTTGCGGCGACCTATGAAGGCAATATCCTCACCAAACGAATTGATGGAGATGTGAATTTTTTCACCGTTTTCGCCATTGTTTTTCCTGCCTTTACGGGCATGACCGCAGGTGTAGGGCTGTCGGGTGACCTCAAAGACCCCAGTAAATCTATTCCCTTGGGAACTTTGGCGGCTACCATTTCGGGCATGGTCATTTATATTTTCATTGCCTACAAATTGGCAGTTTCGGCGAGTGCTTATGACTTGGTAAACAACCAGTTGATTATGGGCGAAATAGCAATATGGTATCCCATTATTCCGATTGGATTGGCTTGTGCCACAGTTTCCTCCGCATTAGGATCTATCATGGTTGCACCCAGAACATTGCAGGCGATTGGTTGGGACAAAGTGACTCCTTTTAGTAAGTTCAATTTTTTTATTGGAAAAGGAAAAGGTGAAAAAAATGAGCCCTTCAATGCTGCATTAATTACCATTGTCATTTCCTTTGCCATCATTGGGATTGGAGATGTCAACTTTGTAGCAGAAATTATTTCTATGTTTTTCATGGTGACTTATGGCTCTTTGTGTCTCATTTCTTTCCTCCAACATTTTGCAGCAGACCCTTCTTATCGCCCGACTTTTCGCTCACGGTGGTATATTTCTTTGTTGGGATTTTTGATGTGTATCTGGTTGATGTTCAATATGAATCCAACTTATGCTTTTATGTCAATAGGAATTATGGTGGTTTTGTACTTGTTTTTATCTAATTCGGAACAGGGACAAAAACAAAGAGGCATGGCGGCAATTTTTCAAGGGGTAGTCTTTCAAATCAGTCGACAAATACAGGTGTTTTTGCAGAAAGCCAAAAAAAGTGAAGTTGAATGGCGACCTTCAGTTGTATGTGTATCAAGCGATTCCTTCAAACGGTTTCATGCTTTTGACATGCTTCGATGGATGTCGCACAGGTATGGGTTTGGAACATATATTCACCTAATTGATGGTTTTTACCAAGAAAAAACGGTGGGAGAAGCGCAGCAAAATATGGAACGGCTTTTGACGATTGCTGACAAAAGCAATGTCTATATCGAAACACTTATCAGCCCATCCTATACTTCTGCAATTGCTCAGGTGATTCAACTGCCAGGGATTTCGGGGAAGGACAACAACATGATTATGTTTGAGTTTGCAAAGCGGCATCCAGAGAATTTAGAGGGGATTTTGAGCAACTATAAACTGGTCAAGTCAGGCAATTTTGACATCTGTATATTGGGAAGTTCTGAGCGTGGTTTTGGGCATCACAATTCGATTCATATCTGGATCAAACCCAACGACTATGAAAACAGTAATTTGATGATTCTCTTGGGTTATATTATTTCCAATCATCCTCAGTGGAAAAAGGCAGTTATCAAAATTTTTGCAGTCTATCCACCCGAACAAATTGAAGCAGAACAAGCCAACCTTGAAAGAATTATTGAAGAAGGGCGCTTGCCTATTTCGGCTTCCAATATCGAAATTATTGCACAAAAGGGCTACAGAAAAATCAAAGAAATCATCAATGAACATTCTGCAGATGCTGCGCTGACGATTATCGGTTTTCACAGTGAATCACTCGAACGAGAAGGCGAAGAAATGTTTGAAGGTTATGGCGAACTGGGGAGTATTTTGTTTGTTCATTCGGATGAACAGAAGGTGATAAAATAATTTTGAATTGTGAATAGATGAATTTTGAATAAACAAAAGCTCACAATTAATATGTTTCTTTGAAGAAAAGGTTGATTTAACGAAGCAAAAACACACTACCTGATTCCACAACTGTTTTAAACAAATCGCTAATGCCCGTTTCATAAGTTACTACCCAAACATAGACTTTCATATTTGCTGCTTCAAAATCAACTACTCCATCCCAACCTTCTGTGATGTCGGTACTGCTAAAGATTTCATTGCCATAACGGGTGTAAATCGACAGTTTATAGTTGGTGACTGAACAATTGCTTGCAGGGCGAAATGTATCATTGATACCATCTTCATTTGGAGAAAAAGCACTTGGGAAAGAAACTACGCAACCACAGTTTTCAGTTGTGATAGTTACTGCGTCTGTCTTCGTAAAACATTCATTGGAAACGGTAACGCTGTAAATTCCTGCTTCCGAAACGGTCAATTCAGGGTTGGTGCTACCATCTTGCCAAAGGTAGGTCAGGTTGGGGACGATGGCATCCGTCACAAGAGGTCGCAA
>JBMYXW010000285.1:0-5010 GCA_049608825.1 Chitinophagales bacterium | reverse complement strand
AGTGATTGGTGGATTAGTTTATTCCAATTCTAAGCTCAACTCACAAGTTTCGGAGGTGCCATCAGCAAAGGTTACTTTATAATTGAGGTTCATGGTGTGTGAGATGATTCCAATGACTCCATCTTCAATACTTTCAAAAAACCTACCTGTACCATCGTCTTGTCGTGGGATTTCAAATCGGTTTTTGGCTTTCAAATTAGCTGTTACACTTGTTAGTAATCCGCCAAAATTTTCAAATCGCACTTTCATCAATTCACCTTCGATAGGAACAACGGTTACATTATAGCTGTAATTGCCCCCAATCGAGCATAAATCATCTGCTACAAAATCTCCAATGTATTTTGTACGCACCTCTTCGGTACAATCTCCTTCAAAACCATCTGGGCAATTGCAGACAGAACCGCCTTTGCCGTCTTCGACACAAGTACCTCCACCAGCCTCACAATCCAAGGACAAACAAAGGTCAAAGGTTTGGCAGGTTTCGCCTAAATATCCAAATGCACAATCGCAATAATTTCCACCAATAGAATCAATAACACATACGCCTCCATTTTCGCAGGTCAAACCACATGGGTTCTCGTCGTCTTTTTTGCAGGAAGATATGGATGTAATCGCCAATAGTAGAAAACCTACTACTACTAAAAAGCCTGTTATTTTTGCTTGTCTCATCTATGTTTATTGTTTTTTTTCCAAAAGGAAGTGCAAAGATTGGGATTTTTTTTGAGAAAACGATTGGTTAAAAGCAACGTGTAGGCACAAAAAAGCGTTGCTTGTAAAATGTTAGATACCAGAAACCGTTGTTTAGTAGAGGGTAATGCTTTCAAAAAGCTGCAAATTGTCTGTTTTTTGTAAATCTTGAAGTGACTAACAAAAAAATAAATGGATAATTTTGTTGGTTTCTCCAAAAAAGTCTTATTTTTGCATTCATTGACGGAACTACAAGCTTCAATGCTTGGCATTGTTTTTGTCAAAACAGTAGTGTTGTTTAATCCAAAATAAACAACAAATCTACTTTTCTAATTAAGAATTTATATTTCAATATAGTTGGAATAAATTCCAAAATTAGGCGCTTTTTCTTATTTTCATAATTAGTTTTGACCTCCTCAGACTAATCACTTTACGTGATTTCTGTGGGGGTTTTTTCTTTTTAAGCACTTGGACAAAATTATATTGAACCAAGCGATTCGTTAATAGTTTGATAACGAGCAATTTTAAATCTCGCTTCTATCTTCCTACTTACCTGCAATCGGCAAAAACAAATCAAATCGGCAACCTTTCTGCAAATCACTGACCAGCTCCACAAAGCCATTGTGTCGTTCTACAATCATCTTCACATACGACAAGCCCAAACCAAAGCCTTTTTGATTGTGAATATTTTGGTTGGCAATTCGGCTGAATTTTTCAAAAACATACACCTGCTCTCCTTTAGGAATCCCAATACCATTGTCTTTGAAGCTCACCACCACTCCCTTTTCTTTTTTCTGCAATAGAACTTCAATACGAGTTTCCGAGTCAGAATACTTCAAGGCATTGTCTAGCAAATTCCGAAACACATTGCCGAGATGCAGTTTATCGCCTTCGATATGCCAACTCTCACCATTGTCCTCTCCTTCAATCAATACATCAACAATTGCCTCCTGTTCCTTGATTTGCATATCCATATCTGATACGACTTCTTCAAGCAATTCCTGCAAACAAAAACGAGTTTTTTTGATTTGACATTCCCCATTCTCCAGTTTGCCCAAATACAAAAGCCGTTCTATTTGTTGAAGCAGTTTTTGGTTTTCTTTTTTTACAATTTCCAAATAACGGTTGTCCTTCAATTCCGTCCTGTTTTTAATCAACAATTTACTCGCCAAAGATATGTTGGTCAATGGAGTACGAAATTCATGTGCCATATTGTTGAAGAAATCCACATTCAACTCACTGATGCGTTTTTGTCGGAGCAAAGTATAATTTGCCAATAAAAAAACAATGGTGATAAACAGCAGTATCAAAATTGAGGAAATCAACATAAAACCAATTCGCCCCAATACATATTGTGTTTTGTTCGGAAACTGCACATTCAGCAATTTGTCTCCTCCTCCAAGCTGAAAGGGGGAAAGCGAACAACAGTAAGGTGAATTGGAATTCATACCACAACTCATCAAACCGTTATTGTTGTCTATAATCGACATTTCGTAGTCCATATCAATCCCATAAAAAGTCAGTGCCAACGAAAGGGATTCTCTCAATGCTTTGTTTTCTTCGTTTTCCAAAACTTCAACAATAACCGAATCACTTTGATGTGACTTACACACACTCAAACCATTCACATCAAAGGGATTGAAATCAAAAACATCCGTTTTTGCATCACTGCATTTTTCTACGGCATAGCACAGCGCCATCTCGACCTTTTGTTCAAAATCTGCTTCAATCAAGTTTTTGGCTTCTACTAACCAACTAACCTGCAAAAACACAAGTGCAATCACTGCAATTGTTGAAGCTCCAATAATTATTCTGACATTACTCAATCGCATCATGCTACAAAAATAAACCAAAGCCTTTGGCTTCTACTAATCTTTAACAAGTCCTTAACATCTTGCTAACAAGTCCAAAACAGTTTTCGGCGAAGAAAGCCTTTACATTTGCAGTAAGAGCAGGTAAATACAAATTCAAAGCTCAAATGCAAACTCAACTAAATATCTGCTTTCAATTTTTTTTCACATTTTAAATTTTTATCAAAATGAAACAATTGATTCTTTTTGTAAGTTTTTTCGCTCTTTTATCTCTAAACACTCTTCAAGCTCAAAACAATCCGACTGCTGAAACAACAAAGACAGCCGCAAAATGTCAATCCAGTAAAGAGGATAAATGTTGTTCCTTTAGTTGCTGCTCTTTGGCTGATATTCAAAAATTCTGCAAATCCAGCCTCGGACTCAATAAGAATGAAACAGTAGCTAAATCTCAAACTACTGCTAATCCACAGCCTATCGCTTGTACTTCAAGCCCAAAAGCAAAAACAACTATTGCCAAGGCATCTTTCGCAAGTTCTTTGTCTCAATTTTGCCCTCCAGGATGTTGCAGTATGCCTTGTTGTAAATCAAGCAAAACGAATGATAATAATGCGACTACGGAATTGGTTGAAGTCAGCCAACCTATGACTAAATAGGAAGGGCAACCTCAATACTTTTAATTACAGAGACATAATTTAAGGTTTTGAGGTAAAATCTTTGGAGTGAAACGAAAAAGGTGTCATCTCAAAACCGACCCCAAGCCCGATAAAAAGATTACACCTCCTTCATTCTTACGGAGATGTCACCTTTTCATCTCTTTTTTAAGAATATTTTTTGATTGTTAAGTATCAAAAATTAAATACTCTTTCAATCTTTGCCCATTGTGTATCTTTGCAACTACACAATGGGCATTTTCTTTTTCCCTCACTTCAATATTCAATCTCCATGTCTGCAATTGTTCTCATTCCAGCACGCTACGCCTCCACTCGATTTCCTGGCAAACCTTTGGCAGATATTGGCGGAAAAAGTATGGTACA
Organism: Chitinophagales bacterium; assembly: GCA_049608825.1. Lineage (GTDB taxonomy): Bacteria > Bacteroidota > Bacteroidia > Chitinophagales > UBA2359 > JAUHXA01. The sequence goes on along the minus strand of JBMYXW010000285.1, from coordinate 1,478 downwards.
ACGAGTCTATCAACAAGCCCAAAAAGCGAACAGTGTTTCAGGTGTTTATGTTGCTACCGATGATTTGAGAATACAAAAACACGTTGAAGAATTTGGAGGAAAAGTCATTATGACCGCTTCTACTCATCAAAGTGGAACAGATAGGTGTGCGGAGGCGATTCAGAAATTAAAGGCAGAAAGTAATGGCAATCTTGTAGCTGATATTATTGTGAATATTCAAGGTGATGAGCCTTTTATTCAACCCGAACAGATTGACGCTTTGGTGCAATTGTTTGAAAATGAAACGACCGAAATTGCTACTTTAATCAAACCAATTGAAGTGGAGGCGGTTCTTTGGGATGTAAACAAACCAAAAGTAGTGAGAGGCAAAAATGGAAATGCCCTGTATTTTAGCCGCCAATGCATCCCTTTTCTCCGAAGTATTCCCAAAAGTGATTGGCTTCAATCCCACACTTTCTTCAAACACATTGGTGTATATGCTTACCGCTCTTCCATTTTGCAGCAGCTTACCCAAATCGCTCCTTCTCTACTCGAACAAGCAGAAAGCCTTGAACAATTGCGGTGGCTCGAAAATGGTTTTTCAATACAAACGACTGTCACTCACTTTGAATCTCCATCTGTAGATACTCCCGAAGATTTACAAGCCATTTTGGAAAGCGATTTCCTCAAAGGATAAAATGTTCATTGCACGATAGGCAAACTAAAATATTAAATTAGGCAATTTTCCTTCAATGGTGAATGTTTCTGTAATGTTGGGGTACTGTGAAATATAAGGTATGTTTCGCTCCCAATAATAGGCAATCAACTCCGTCAATGGGAAACCATTTCGAGCATAGTCAATGGCCGGCTGTAAAATCTCTTTCATCGGCATTTTTCCAAATTTACCATGCAGTTCAAACCACCCATCTACACAACCTGGTACAGATACTGGCAAAGGTCCCAAAGCTGGAATTTTTTCGATGCCTTTTTCTTTGAAGTAGTCCAAAGTCAAACTTTTGGGCGAACGACCACTGGCATTGAGTCCATGCAGCTTCTGGGTTTTGGCATCCCAAACAATGGCAAACAAATCTCCTCCCATTCCACAGCCTGTTGGCTCCATCAAACCCAAACAGGCGTTTGCTGCAATGGCTGCGTCTATGGCTGTGCCGCCTTTTTTGAGGATGTCGATGGCGACTTGGGTGGCAAGCGGATGGCTGGTTGCTGCCATTCCATTTTGAGCGATGACCTCACTTCGGGTAGCAAAAGGATTGCTGGTTAGACGGTTTTGTGACATGGTTTTTGTGAATTGAAGGAGTAATAGAATGATAAAAAAATAGATGGGTTTCATATGGTTGTATGGTTGTATGGTTGTATGATTATATGATTATATGGTTACACTCATAATATTTTCACTACTAAATATTTAAACAATTCAACAATAAAACAATTCAACAATAAAGCAATTCAACAATAAAGCAATTCAACAATAAAGCAATTCA
>JBMYXW010000284.1:0-5011 GCA_049608825.1 Chitinophagales bacterium | reverse complement strand
AAAAATAAGCATATTATCTAAGTAATCAAAAATAATTTACATTTTTGTGACAAAAAACAAACGCACATTTATGTAGTTGTTTGATAAATGCACAAAGTTTACTTTAGACTTATAAAAATAAAATAGTAACATAATTTTTTTTAAACCCTAAAATAATGCCCTTATGCTACAAACTCTAAAACCTATAAGATGGCTTCTCAGTTTGTCCATTTCAATCATCGTTTTTTTGGGAATGATTTCTTGTTCCGACACCGTTTCTTGCTCAAAAAAAGACTGCCCCAAGGCAAAAGAGGACACTGTGATAGAGCTGGTAGTGAATACCGAATCTTGTGTTTGGGTTGATAATCGTGTTTAGGTTGATAGGTGTGTTTGGGTTGATATTATTCAAAATTCACCATTCAAAATTGTACCCGACACCAATTGCAACACTTCATTTGCACACCCCCAAGAAACGGTAAAACCCGCCCCACCATGTCCATAATTATGTACAATCGGTTGATTTTCTTCTCGCTCCAATCGAATCGTTGAACGGTAAGGACGCAATCCTACATACATAGGCGTTTCAATCATCGGTACATTTGCAGTATACCTCTCTTTGTAACCTTTGGGCAATTCAGCTATTGTATTCTTACGATACTTATTTGGAAGCAAAGCATCAAGCCACCAAGGTACTTCATTGGGAGGCAATTGTTTTAGTTCACACCAATCCACAAAGTGAATTCCTGTTGAAGGTTCTTTAGCCAATTCTTCAAATACAATATAGGATTCTTGACTCCATTTCAATACCAAATTTTGGGGATTGGCTTTGTAAGGAAACCAAATTGCAGCTGCTTTATTCGAGGTCGTATGAGGCGGAAATTGGGCTGCAATGATTTTTACTTCTGTCCAACCTGCATCCAATAAGGTGATTCCTGTGGTCAAACCCGAAACACCACAGCCGATTATTGTGACCATAAAATTTTTACTTTTCGTTTAATTTGTAACCTCCCAAATTCTACATTTTTTGGCAATATTAGAGTTCTCCCCCGTAATCCAGTGCAGCTTTGAATTTGAAGTTGACATTTGAATTTGAAGTTCATGGCATTCGCTGCGCCAGGTTAGGCATTTCCAAATTAATAAATAGACCATTTTGAGAAAAACAACGCTATGACGAGGTTTTTTAACCCAAAAAAAACGCAGTCATAAATGACGGATTTATTAGTTGAAATTGCCTTGCTTATTACTTGAACAACTGCCCCTGCTCAGTCCCATCATTAGCATCTGCCTCCACCTTCTTCACCGTACCAGCTTTCTTCTTCGCTTCCACTTCCTTAGCCTCCTCCTCATGCTTATTCACCACCGAAACCAAAGTCACCTTATACACCTTGTGCAGATTGCCCAATTTGTTGCCAATTGCAGTACGCCCTTTGATGTCAATAAATTCAGAGAAATTGAGGCGTTGCGTCGTCTTTTCACCACGCAATCTTTCATTAGAGAGGTAATCCACAACCACCTCATCGCCAATTCCTACAAAAAGAACATGTGTACCATGATTTTCAGGCAAAAAGGTAAATTTTTCGGATAGCTTAGTCGTGTCGACTTGAAAACGTTTGACATAGTAGGTTTTGTTAGAAGCTCGGTAATACAGCACATTGACCACCATATCTCGATGAAACTTGCGAATGTCAACCGTCTTTTTCATGTCAAAGCGATTCGTCAATTCAAAGTCGGTCATTTCGTAAGAACCATCTTCGTGCAAAGTCAAAATCGTGTCGCCTGTGTCAAATTCGCCCAACAATCTGCCCCGTTTTTTGGTGTTGAGTCGCCCAACTGAGTCGTCCAACCAAATCTTGCGTCCGCCCAAAGTAGCATTGCCTACTTCCATTTGTCGAACTTTCGCAATCGGATATTTGGATAGTAAGTTCCCCCTTGAAGTACGCCCTTTGATGGCTAAATCTGCAAAATCGTATTCCAAAGTTTTGACCTTCGCCTTGCTTCGAGGATGCAGTTTGATTTCCACCATTTCGGATTCACTGTTGGGGTGCACTTCAAAGTAATACAACTTGGAGCGAGAATGAGCCGTCATCATGTTGTACTCTCGGTCACGGGTGATGGCAGTTACTGCAAAACGTTTGACATAACACCGTTCAGATTTACCATCAAAATAAATGGCGTGGTAAATGCGCCGCTCCTCCCCTTTTTTCCAAACCGCAACGTGAATAATGTCTTTCCCCACAAAGGCTTTGTCCGAAATTTTTGTAACCAAATAATTGCCGTCTTTGCGGAAAACGATGATTTCGTCAATGTCCGAACAATCACATACATATTCTTCCTTCTTCAATCCATAACCAATAAATCCGCCCTTTCTATCGACATAGAGTTTTTCGTTGGCAACCGCAACCGTAGCGATTTGAATGGTGTCAAAGTTGGCGATTTCAGTTTTGCGTTCTCTGCCTTTGCCGTATTTTTTGAGCAAATTATTGAAGTAATCCACCGCAAATTGCACCAAATTGGCGAGATGGTGTTTGATTACTGCAATCTGTTCCTCCAATGATTTGATAGCATCTTTGGCTTTGAAGGTATCGTATTTAGAAATACGTTTGATGCGAATTTCTATCAAACGCAAAATATCCTCACGGGTCACTTCTCGCACAAATTGTTTGGTGTGTCGCTTCAAGGATTTGTCGATAATCTCAATAACTTGCTCAAAAGTTTCTGCCTGTTCGATTTTGCGGTAAATGCGCTTTTCGATAAAAATCTGCTCCAAAGAGGCGAAATGCAATTTTTCGAGTAGTGCCGCCAAATTGATTTCCAATTCACTTTTCAACAATTCAAGAGTATATTCTGTAGAACGATGCAGCAGGTCATTGGTGCTGGTAAACACAGGTTTATCATCAATAATCACGCAACAGTTAGGCGCAACCGACACTTCACAATCCGTAAACGCATAAAGCGCATCCATCGTCACATCGGGCGACACCCCTGCGGGCAATTCCACCACAATTTCCACATTTTTTGCAGTATTGTCGGTGACTCGTTTGATTTTGATTTTTCCCTTTTCGTTTGCCTTCACAATGGAATCCATCACACTCGAAGTCGTCTTACTATACGGAATTTCTCGAATCACCAAAGTCCGTTTGTCGGGTGATTCCATTTTGGCACGTACCCGCACACGGCCTCCACTTTGTCCTTGTTTGTAATTGGAAAAATCAGCCAAACCGCCTGTCTGAAAATCGGGCAAAATTTGCACCGTTTTTCCCTTCAATATGTCTATTGAAGCCTTAATCAATTCGATGAAATTGTGCGGCAAAATTCGAGTCGACAAACCCACTGCAATTCCTTCCACACCTTGCGCCAACAAAAGCGGAAACTTCATTGGCAAATAAACAGGTTCTTGCTTTCGACCATCATAAGACAATTGCCATTCGGTGTTTTCCTTATTGAATGCCACTTCAAGCGCAAATTTGGACAAACGCCCTTCAATATATCGAGCAGCGGCCGCCCTATCACCTGTTCGGTAATCCCCCCAGTTTCCCTGCGTTTCGACCAACAAATCTTTCTGCCCCAGTTTGACCAAAGCATCGTAAATCGACGCATCCCCATGCGGATGGTACTGCATCGTTTGTCCAACCACATTGGCGATTTTGTGAAACCGTCCATCGTCCATTTGCTTCAAGGCATGTAGCAATCGACGCTGCACAGGCTTCAAACCGTCTTCCATATATGGCACAGCCCTGTCCAGAATGACATAAGAAGCATAGTCCAAAAACCAATTCTCATACAATCCCTTTAAGGAAGTGATGTTCTGCAATTCGCCATCTTCTTCCTCCGTCAAATTGCCCTCATTTTCGTTGACTTCCATTGGCTTCAATTCACCATTGTTGCTGTGATTGTTTTCTTTCTCTGAGTTATTTAGTTCTGTATTTAATTTGTTTTCTTCTGACATTTATTTTTTTGGGTTTTGCGGCTCAATAAAATCCTTTGCAAATATACTAAAATTTTTAGCAATTCTGCAATAATACATTGGGGCTGCAAAGATAAAATTATTTTGGGGTACAGCCTTGAACAGGAAGATGTAATCCAAAAGAAGCTTGAATTCTGAAAAGACAAGCATTTTTAAAAACTCTTTCATTCACTCCTCAGCTCTGTTCATGTTGTTTTTCAGTCCGTTCATTCAAAAATCATTCTTTGAAGGCACTTTATCCTCTATTTCACGGTTTAAGGGTAAAATAAGTCATGAAATCAGAAAATCAAGATAAGTTTTCTACTATTTGGTTTTTGAGGTAAAATGAGGTGAGCGAATAGGCGTTCATATAGAAATTTAGGGCGTTAGTTCATTTTTTTTTGGTTTTTGTTGCAAATCACTGACCTTTGAATAAAGAATGCAAAAATTACCAACTCTTTTTATTTTATCACATAACAAAAATTTTAGCAGATGTACCCGATTAGAATTAAATTAACTTTGGTTATTGTATTGATGTGTTTTAGTGTAATAGGTTTTGCTCAAACAAGTATGACAGAAATAGATTCAATTCAAGATTTAAATAAACAACAACTCAACCAAATATATCAATTGAATAACTCTGCATGGTTGGCAAAAGATGATAACCCTAAAGAAGCACAAAAAAAGGCAGAAACAGCACTTGAAATCATCAATAATATTTCAAACATTTTTGACTTACAAACGATTAAATCAGAATCCCATAATATTTTAGGGGCTACTTTAGCTAGACAAGGTAGAATAGAGGACGCTGAAAAAGAGTTTGACGAGGCTAAAAAAATTATTGAATTGAGTTCAAAAATGTCAGCTTCTAAAAAAGAAAGAGCAAAAGCGGTTTTTAAAAATAATCAAAAAACTCTAGAAATAGTCCAAGAGTTTTCCAAAAAATCAACGCTTTCATCAATGCCTCTTCCATTTTCAAGAAAATAATATTGATATTATGTTTAAAAAAATTATATTTATATTTTTAAGTTTAACGATTGAAGTATCTGCAAGTATAGAAGATTCACTCTTTTTCACTTCACAGAAACA
>JBMYXW010000283.1:0-5015 GCA_049608825.1 Chitinophagales bacterium | reverse complement strand
AAAAGAAAGTTTCACCTGCCATAGATTGTTTGTCGTTTTTGTAAACCACCTTCAATGCTTCTTGAACTTGCATTGCTCCAATGATGGAAGATGAAATAGGTGTTGTAGGGATTTTACCTTGAGCATAGTTTCTTCGAGCTACATCAGGGCAGCCCAATCTAAATTTGATGTTTTTCCAGTCAGCAGGAGTCAATCCACACTCATAACAACTTACATTTGGTTTATAAACATTCAATTGACCTGCCAAGTTTTCAATACCTCCATCTACCCATGTTTTATTCACTTTGTAACAAGCTCTATTCAAAAATAAACGTGCCAAACGATTGTCCAAACAACCGATGATCACATCCATTCTGCGAAAAACCCCCAAACCAATATCTGTTGTTACATCACCTTCTATGGACATTACCTTTACATTTGGATTGATTTTTCGGATTCGTTCAGCAGCAATTTCTGATTTACAAATTCCTGTTCCACAATCCGATTCTCGAAACAAAATAGAACGGTTCAAATTGGCATATTCAACATCATCGAAATCCATAACCAAGATGTTTCCTACATTCAATAAAGTCAAATTTTTTAAGACTTCATTGCCCAATGCTCCTGCACCAACGACCATCACCTTTGCCGTTTTGATGACTTCTGTATCCCACCAAGACATCAATTGAAAGGTACTGTCCCAATCTTGTTGTTGATTTTTAGCAGTAACCTGCAATTTTTTTCTATTTGATTCTAAGGCCATTATAGTAGGTTTAATAAATTGTTTTAATCTCTTCCGTAAATCAAATCTCCAGGGCTTTTATCTAAAATCTTATTTGTTGTTCGTTTGATAACAAAATACAAAATAGTTATCAAAACTATTGAAGCATACAAGGTGGAATAATCGAATATTTGAAAATATAAGTGTTCTTCACTTGTTTTTTCGACAAATAGATTCACCAAAAACCGCACTCCTCCGATTTGACCATATATAAAAGATATGGAAAATCCAAGCAGCATTGCTCCAAAAAAGATAGCTGCAATCATTTTGAGATAAATGCTTTTCAACACTCCATTGGCTAAGCCAAAGGCTTTGAAAGTACCAATATTCATACTAATGGATTTCAAGTGGTTTTGCAGCAAGTTAGAAACAAAAAGGCAAATACTTATGATACTAAATATAATCAGTACGAAAGATATGGCATAAGTGAGCTTAGTAATAAAATTATAATTTTCTAAGGCTTCGACCTTTGCCATGTCTATCTTCAATTTGCTCTTATCGTATAAATAGTCCTTGAAGTCTCTAACATTGTCTAATTTGACAAAATTAATAGAAATGTAATCCATTGGAGCAGGTGAAGAAGAATTTTTACCCAGTTTGGTATAATCGTAAAATCGAATAAAACGTCCTTCGAGAGCTTTCACTTCTTCTGATTCAACTAATAATTGATGTAAATTGTTTTTGAAGTCAAAATCTTCCCGTTCTTCTTCCTTCAATAAAACTTCTAAACGGAAGCCTTTTTTATAAGAAGAGAAATTATCTGATTGACTCAAAGGATCTACATAAACTTCTGGGCGGCGATTCATTTTCTTCAAAGAACTCTTGAGGGCTTTTGATAATTGAAGGGCATCTAAACTGTCCTCAGTAAAGAACAAAATATTTTGGGTGAAAATGGGATTGAAGGGATTGTCGTGTGATCTCCAAATTACCTGTTTGTAAAAGTAAGGAGTGAAAGCAAGCTTACTCAGTCCAGGTAAGTCTTTTACAACTGATCGAATAGGAATTGGAAATAAAAACCTTGCTCCTTTGTGCCTAACTGAGTCCATTACATCTCCCAAAGAATCACGCACATAACTCACAGAGTCGGCAAAAGCTGTTTTTAGAATATAGGGAGCATCTTTTGGATAACCAAAATTCTCTAGGAACTCAGCCGTAACAATCATGCCAATATCCATTTCCCCCTTAAAGTTTTTCTCTCCTTGCACAAAATTTTTCTTTCCCAAAATAGCATGTAAAAGCGTATCCTCTTGACTCAGTGTGCGTCCTGAAATATTCAAGGCTCGATCTTTTTTATAATTCCAAATCTCCAACGGGTAGGTATTGTAGCTTGTAATATTTTTGTAATGGTAAGTTTTTCGAACATCGTCTTCATTCAAGTCCGTTTGCAGTGTTTGAATTTCATCTGCCCGACCATAAGGTACTTCAATACTCACCCAATTTACAAAAGGGTCACTCATTTTCTGGCTTAGATAGTCCAAACTTCCATTGGCGAATCCAATTGCGGTAAAGGTGATGAACAAAATAATGACCAAAATCCAAAAATTCCAATAATTTTTTCCCAATAATTCTTTTCCTTCTCTTCGATAAAAAAGAGCTTGGAAGTTCTGTTGAATGGTCTTAGGCTTGTTTGTATCTGTCATTTTTTTTACTTAAAATAAGCAATCTTAAAACATAAGCCGTTCGCTTACAAAGTACTGCTTGAATTTGTGGTTGAGTTTTTAATTTGAATTAGTTCTTATTTCATTTCGGCAACTTGCTTGATGAACTGTTTTATGTCTCCTTCAATTGAAGTACCATTTTTCTTTTTCCATATTTCATTTTCATCCTTTTTAAAAACATTTTCAGCCAAGAGTTCTCCGTAACTCTCCTTAGTGCTGTCGTTGTTTTTATATTCTGTCAATACAATGATGTTGTGAGCGTATTGAAGTGCTAAGTCGATGTTGTGACTGACAATGATGGCTGTTTTATTTTTCTTAATTTCTTCCTTCAATAAATCCATTAAATCTTTGGCATTTCCTTCATCTAAATTACCAGTGGGTTCGTCACCAAACAAAACTGTAAAGGTAGGAGTGATGGCTCGCACAAAAGCGACTCTTTGTCTTTGTCCACCCGAAAGCTCAAACGCCTTCTTGGATTTTCCAATCTCTCCCAATCCCACTTTGTCCAGAATATCTATTGTACGCTTGGTATGTTCTTCGTTTTGAATCATCTGCGTCAAAAGGATGTTTTCATGCACTGTAAAGTTGGGCATCAAATTGGTGTCTTGAAAAATAAAACTGAAAAAGTTTTTCCGAACTTCTGCGGTATTTTTTTGGGTCTTCCAAATCTTTTTAAAGGAATGGGTTTCTCCTGCAATGGGTTTGAAGTCCAAAACAGTATTTGCTTTGTCCAAGATGGTATCGTTCATCAAACCCAAAGTTTCTAAAAGGGTACTTTTCCCGATACCCGATTTTCCCAAAATAACGATTATTTTTCCCTTTGGAATGTCCAAATGGTCAATTTTCAAAACGGGCTTTTGATGGTTGTAGGAACAGACTAATTTTCTGATTTCAAATATATTTTGTGACATGCTTGAGTGGGTTTTTAATTTTTATGGAAGAAAATCCTCGCTTATCCAGTAGTAAGTGATGTCATTTTTGGTGAATGAGTAGGGGTAATTAAAACCATTTATTATGTTTTCTAATTGCCTAATTTTTTGGTCTAAATAGTTCATGTAGTGTTTTAAATCAATCTCATCTATATCTGTACGACAACACATAGGATAACCATTATTGGTTGGAAGTTTATATCTAATATTTTGTATTTTATCCATGCTTAAATTACTTAAATACTCTACTGTTTGTCCTGTACGAATTGCTATTGTTAAAATATGCAAAAACAACAACTCTGTCTGAATTTCATCAATTGAAGTATTTCGATTGTATTCATGTGTTACTTTCCTCATTTTCATATATAAATTAAGTAAATCTTTTTGCGTCATAAGTATAGAATAGTTGAAAAGTGGGGAACTATGATGTTTGATTTTTTTCGGAGCGTAACCTATAGAGCTGATTTCTTTAACCTCCCATACTTTCCTTATTTCATTTTCTGTTAGACCAGCAGCTAATAGGAAATCTAAACGTTTCCACTGAACGTTATACGAACTGCCACTATTTTTTGGATTGAGTTCCGATTTGGCTTCATCCCAATTGGCAGGTGATAAACCTATTTCTAATAGTTTAGTCGTTTGTGAATCGACTTGAAGAAAAAGGTCTTTGAGATTTTTCTGAAAATCTAATATAGATATCTGCTCTCCATATTCAGCATGATATATTTCTCCTGTGATAGGCGTGTTTTTCAAAAAGTAGGCATTTTTATTGTCAATTTTTGGAAAGAGGCGAGGCTTTGTTGTAGCTCCAAATATATTTTTCTCAAAAAATAAAGGAAGATTTTTAAGTAAATATTTGTGTTTTATATGTGCTACACCAAGTATAAAACTTCTCGCTTCATAAATTAATTCTTCATACTCATCTGATGGAATATCTGCTGCAAACGTAAAAAACTGACAATTATAACCATTCATTAATTGAATGATTTCATCTACTTCTATTTGAGTCTTATCAGACTTTACATGATTCCCTTCTCTTCCAACTAATACAATTACATTGGTTTCTGTGGCTTTCAAACCCATAGTTTTCAAAGCATCGTATAGTCCGTAGTTTACTGAATTTCCTACATTTTCATCTTCATCATAAGTTTTAATCTCTTGACCGAAAAAATCAGTAAAACTTCTAATATTTGTAGTTGGTTTTTTTCGTTGAATTATACTTCCTTTAATCTCGTTGTCACAATAAACAACCCCACCAAATTTGAAAGTATTTAAATTATCTCTGAATAAATTCGAGTTCCTTTTAACCTCATTACATATAGCTTTGTGATAAATGTCCATATTTTTAGTCCCTTCCACTACAAAAATTACATTGATTATACTTTTTGAAGATTTCAACTTATTTATTTTGAGTAAATTATTTTCTTGAATGAAAAAATTAATATCATTATTAACATTGTTGAATGAGTTTGTTTCTAATAAGTCATACTCATTATAAATTTTTCCCAACACTCCTAATTTTAGTATTTCTCCATCATCTTCTAATACTGGAAATCGCATAATATTTCCTGCTTGTCTTTTTTGGGAGATATTTTCTTCTTGCCATAAGATATTTTTCTTTGATAGAGTATGACCTTCTTTATAAGCTTTTGCATCAAAATCTCTATA
>JBMYXW010000282.1:0-5024 GCA_049608825.1 Chitinophagales bacterium | reverse complement strand
TATCGAATCGACAGCAGCGCAACCAAATTGGGAAAATCGAAAGTCATTTACACCGCCAAAAATCCAGACCTACGAACACAAGAAATAGCACTCACCTTTGAAAAAGATGCCATTACACCCAGAGAGATTCGCATTGTCAATCAAACCCAAAATCCCATTTACGACACCACCGAAAAACTGCAATACGAGGTTGGGAAAAAATACTTGATTGAAAACCAACAAAAAGTGATGTGGATGGAGAGTGATAATTTTAAGATTGAAGGAGAGTTGATTTATCATCGGGGGCAATAATTTTTATGGGGAATCAGTCGGGGAACTTTGTGAGAGACCCGATCTATCTCCATTGGGAAGGTCTGTCCAAAGACCATGATTGAGTACTACAATGCTGGTATCTTTTCTATTTCCAGTTGCATAGGGGTCAGTTTTTTGGACATCTTCAAAGACGATTTTTTCTGTGGGAATGGTGTTTTGATTGTTAAGAGGATGTGTAAAACTATAGGGAAATGACGACGAGTTTAATGTAACTCCCTTTAAATGTACCTTGCTTTTCCCCAGTACTTCTTTGGGTTCAAAATACTCTATGATGGCGATTTCTCCTGGAATTCCGTAGAGTATCAATCCATTGCTGTAGTTATTCGGCTTTGTAAAAGGGCCAATGACAAAGGATTCGTCTTGATTGTAAACAAATAGTTTCCCTCCTATTGGAATATCGAATGGGTTGAATGAAAGAGCGATTCCTTTAGCGATTTCTTTAGCTTGGACTACCTTGATTCCCAATCGCCAAATTCTATCTCCGTTTGATAGATTCTCCCATATTCCTGCATTTTCAGAACTTTTATCTACGGCTTTTGAAACGATAGTTCTACCTATATGTTTCTTTAGTTGTTTTTCTATTTCTTCTTTACTAAAAAAAACTTCCTCTAATAAAAGGGAATCTTTTAAATCATGTTGGAAACTATAAGGCAAATGTTCAGTTTGGTTTGTTTTTGGTATTTTTTTTGAAGTAAGGCAACTGGATAGACTTATAAATACCAATAGAATGGAGCATCTCAATACGAAAAAATGAGGTTTCATGTATAATGGATATTAAAATTGTGAAATTGAAGTTGATAGCGGAATAAAAGAAAAGTGCCGAAATTGTTTTGCAATTTCGACACTTTTTTACTTCAAATTTGATTTAGATTCTCTTTATTAGAGGGAAACAAATCTTATTGTTTGACTCCCATCAAACTTTCGCCTTGTCCGAGGGCTTCAATTGTAAAAATGTAGCTTACTGCTTAAAACCCAGCACCGTTTTCATTTCATAGGGCGTTTTGATTATAAAAAGGTATGTTCCCTGATATAAATAGTCGGTATCTAAACGAATTTTATGGGAGCCTCTACGTGACCACTCGTTTTCTTTAATGGTTGTAATCGGACTGCCATTCAAATCATAGATACTGAGTGTAATAGGCACATCTGTATTCACTGTATAGGAAATGGTTACATTCGCATCAAAAACAGTAGAGTATATGCCAAAATAGTCTAAGGCTTGGTCTATATAACGAATTCCTACTTTTAAAGGCACAACTATATCTTGTGTTTTTAAACAGCCTGTTACCAAGTCTGTTATTGTAACCGTGTAAGTTCCTCCACACAATTTACTACGATTGGTGGTATTACAATTGCTACAATCTGCCCACTGATAACCATATTCCCCCGAACCGTTTTCAGAAAAAGCAGCCAATTGAATGCTTCCAGTACAGTAATCCGTTGAATTGTTGAAATAAGATCGGTTCGTAGAAACCTCAGTTATTATCTCCTCGCCACTCATTTGTTGGGATTCTACTGTAATAGGAATAGCCATTAACGTTTCTCCATTGTCTTTGGTAATTTCAATATTACTGTAAGTTCCCTCTGTTAAGCCTGTTACAGGGTTAGCAATTATGCCATTGTGACTAACCGTAATAGGGCAATCTTCTGGATAAGAATCAATAAAAATGGATCCTGCTTCAACAACATTTCCATTACAATCTAAGGTAACATCTGTCACTTCAAAACCATACAATTGAAAGCAGCTGGGGCAGGCAGGACATTGATTTCCACACTCAACTGTGACGGAATAAGTATGAGTGGCATACAAAGCAGTGTTACTGTATTCAATAGCTGTTAAGGTTACATCCACAGTACCTACGTCCTCCAATGTTGGAGTCCAACATAATCTTCCCTCAGCATTGGGTCCGTTGCTTATAGCAGTTTGAACAAAAGAATCATTATCTGATATAATAGAAATGGGGTAATTGATATCATCAATATAATAATCTATACAGATTTCTTCTCCTACACAAGCATTCAAGGTAGATTGATTTTGGTTCGTAAAGACAGGTGGAAGTCCATCACTACTTCCCGTTCCCCAATTTCCTTCCGAACTCGTTGGCATGCATCCGCCACAATCCGTTGTCAATTCCGCAGTACTGCATCCATGTTCATCTATGATACTTAGCGTAACCTCACCTGACGGATTGGTCGCAGGGTCAATCAAAATATCAATATGAATAAATCCACCGTCATTGAATACAAGGTTAGAACCATTAGAAGTAGAAATTGTGTAGGCATCAGAAAAAGGCAATCCACTCACATCAACTGTTACACTCATTAATTCTTGATCTGTACCAGGGACAGGTAAACAAGGATTTACAATTTGTGCACAATCCAAATCCAAGGAACAGAAACAATTGTAAGGAGCAGTGATGATGGATTCGTCTCCATTGGTATCTGTAATGGTTACTTCGTATTCATCAACAAACTGCAAATAGGGGATGGCAATTGTCGTGGGAGTATTCAAGTCATTGATGGTGCCTGTGGTACCGTCTAATAGTTCATAATCAAATGGAGGAGCGCCACTCAATATCGTCACCTCCAACTCCAATTCTCCATTGGTTTCATCACAATCTTCTTCATATTCCAACTGTACAGTAGCTCCCAAATAACCTTCGCAAGTAATATCAGACTTGACCATGCCTACTGCAAACCAGGCATTGGCGGTTTCAATATACTCAAAAGAACAAGCTCCATACATTTGTTCGGCTACCAAAAGCGATTGGTCGCAAGCATTTTGAAAGTTGCTGGTTGAACTTAATCTACTCTTATCAACAAAAGTCACGTAAGCAATCTGTGCTGCTTTGTCAACACCTATCCCTGTCAGATTGTAATTTTCGCCTTTATTTGGGGCATTGGAATTGGGGCAATTGGTTGGACTTGGACAATCATCCACGGTCTTTGTACCTCCACTACCGACAGATAATAAGTAAAACCAATGGCTCAATACAGTGCTGTTATGGTGTTTAATATTATCATTGCAAATATTATTGCTAGTAGAACACCAATATTCACCTTTATAAACTTTGGGCTTCTTCTTTCCACTCACACCAGGAGATTTGGGATTAATCAAACTACGTATATTTTGTTCACTAGGTGTAACAACATTTTCACCTACCTCCCAGTCAATAGGTTTGATGGTAGCCTCAATCAATACCCCAAATATATCCGAAAAACCTTCCATCAGCATAGGAGATTCGTCATCTGTAGTGCCAACGATTCCTGCTCCTAAATTAACATTATTAAAATTGACAGCATGGGTATATTCATGAGCAGAAATATCTAAAGAAACCCAAGAGTCATCAAGGGAAGCATTTCCTTCGCCCATCGTAATCTTTATTTTACTTTTGTCAAATATATCTGTAACTGTTCCTGCTTGAGTAGAAGGAAAAGGCTCTGTTTGGGGACGAATAACTACTTCTAAGCTATGTGGTTCACCTGTAAAATTATTGATATTTTGACTAACCAAACCTACTGCCACATTGTTCACATTCACTGTCGTCGTATTGCTTGCATTCAAGTATATAGGAGTATTGGTAGAGAAAAAATCGTGGGCTTGCTCCATGCACCAATAAGCTGTTTGGGCAGTTTTTAGTTCTTGGTTACAGCTAGCAGAAGGTGCTTCAATACGAACATTAATGGCGGTTCTATGTGTATCTGTCCCTCCAAACTCTCTAACAATGATGGCATAATTTCCCGCTGGCAGATATACTATTGAACCAGGATTAACTAAGTCTGATAAACGCACTGGATTGTTAATATTAAATGGAGTTTGTGGGGAGGTACTTGAAATGGGACCTCGCCATTCAATGTCAATACTGCTACTTGAAGGAGAGGGCGTAATGTTTAGTTCAATGTCTCCCAATGTATGACAATCTGTATGTATCACATTGCTTGTTACGGTCGGTCCATTGACAGTTCCAATTGCTAAGTGTTCTACATAGTTACAACCATTGGTACTTTTATCAATGAAAAGTCTCTTAAAACCTACTCCCAAGTTTGTATGTGTAGAGCCACTTACTCCTGTTAAATCTCCATTATAAGTAGCCCCAGAGTCTCCTGCAATGTCAATTTTTACTGTTCCATCTGCAAAACTACTTCCACTCGTAGGCTGAACAGTAAAATTCACTACAGGACTGATGTGATGATTGCTAGGAGCCCATTCCATATCTATATTGTAGTTTGTGGCAACATCTGTAACTTGATTATCTCGATAATAAACCTGTAAAAGGTGATTTCCAACATTGGTTTTTAAATGATATTTTTCACAACTTGTTCCTCCAAAATCACAATATTCTGTAGTAATGGTCTTGGGATTAGTATTGAAATGGGGTAAGTTATTATAGTACATCAAATTGATGTTTTGGGGTTTCTCTACTCCTTTCGCATACTGACAGTTAGAAACTTCTGTTGAGTATTTGCGAAAGCCAATTACATCGCTATTCTTGACATCTACAAAAACAGACCAAGGGTCGTCTCCTGATTGTAGATTAATTCGATAGGTTAGTCTAATTTCTTTCACACTATCTTGTTGATACTGACCTTGAAAGAAAACCAATGCAGTCCTACCCAAATTATAGAGGTTTGGGGTATTGTATCTTCTATGAAGTTCTTTACGTGCTATCTGCTTGGCTTCGCTTTTAAGTATCAAAGGGATGGTGTCCAAA
>JBMYXW010000281.1:0-5028 GCA_049608825.1 Chitinophagales bacterium | reverse complement strand
CAAGGAGCTTGTGACATGACCGTTCAGAATAGAACCAAAACAACTACTTGGAATATCTCCAATCCCTTTGCTGTTCCCAGAGCCAATGTAAAAGAAATCATCAATCCTGCAACGGATAATTCTTATGGGGCATATAACATACCAACTTACAGCGTAGGTGATACGGTCGAATATCAAGCCAGTTTTGACAATTTATCCAATGCCTTGATACCATTGGACAATCCCGATGCGGTAGATATATTGCCTGTTGGTCTTGAATTGATTCCAGGTTCCTTTACTTGGGTTTCGCAGCTTCCAGGAATGCCCAATCCAATAGAAACTGTCACCGAAAACTACAATGGTACAGAAAATACAGCTCTTCGATGGTCTTGGAAAGGCGCATCTGCTTATAGCGTCAATCCTGGTGATTCTTGGACTTTTAGATTCAAAGTACGAGTGACGATAGAAACAGCCGCAGGTCAAATCAGAAATATAATGAGGCTTTGTTGTTGGGACAATACGGAAGTTGTTATTAGCAGTAATTCCTGTACGGATACTTTTGATATCAACGAGGACGGTGATACTACAGATAGAATTTCTTGTTCAAATAGTAGTTATGGGCGTTTCAACAATACTGCAATTGCAGGGCTTGAATCGGCTAAATGGGTAAAAGGGCAAGATGGTCTTCCAAATGAAAACAATGTAAATGCCAATCCTTGTCAAGATATTGAAAATGGTTTTACTCGTTATCCCTGCAATGCCGTAACCGTACCTGGAGGAGTAGCAGATTACAAACTATTTGTTTGGAATCCAGGAAATGTTCCGATGACCGATATAGTCGTCATTGACATCTTGCCTCATATTGGTGATACCGAAGTTTTGGAAGAAAGTATTCCAAGAAATACGGATTGGTCTCCCATCTTGGTAGGAGCCGTAACACCTCCTTCGGGAGTCACTGTTTATTACAGCACCGAGACCAATCCTTGTCGCCCAGAAGTATTGAGTCCCGACCCAGCGGTTTGTCAAGCACCCAATTGGAGCATTACGCCACCTACTGATATTACACAAGTCAAATCCTTAAAGTTTGATTTTGGGAGTTTGGTACTCAATGCCGAAGATACCCTAGAACTTAGTTGGCCTATGCGAACACCAACGAATGCTCCTAACAATGGTGAAATTGCTTGGAATTCTTTTGCTTATGCTGCCAATAGAGCAGACAACAACCAAGCACTATTGCCCTCTGAACCTATCAAAGTTGGTATTGTGACCATGCCTGTTGACCCTGCGGTGTATGGTGATTTTGTCTGGTTAGACACCAATATGAATGGTATTCAAGACTTAGGAGAAATGGGGATTTCGGGGGTTAGAGTAGGTTTATACCAAGACAATGGAGACAATATTTCTGACCCTTCAACTGATTTGTTTGTCAATTTTACAATGACAGGTGATGATGGAAAGTATTTGTTTCCGAATCTACCTTCTGGTGATTATTATGCCGTTTTTTCTCCCCCAAGTGGCTATACCGTTTCGCCCTCTTTGCAGGGAGGAGACCCGACATTGGACTCTGAAGGTCTGATTGCTGCTGTGACTACTTTGAATATACTCGAAGACGACCGTTCTTGGGATTTAGGGATTTTTCCAAGTCCTGACTGTGATATAACAATTGCTAACTTTACTGTCAGTGATTGTGAGTTTGATGGCAATACAAACAGTAGTTCTTACGATGTAAGTGTATTTGTAAATTGGAGTAATGAACCCATATCAGAACTCATTGAAGTAAACATCGCTGGAAATATACAAACCATTGACCCTTCTATCGTCTCCTCTCCTGCAATGTTGACTTTCAATCTAACAGCAGATGGGAGTTCCCAAGATATTGAGGTGAATTTTGAGACGACCCTTTCTTGCAGGGACAATAAAAATTATATTGCTCCGCTTCCTTGCGACCCTGCAATCTGTGCGATTGGTATTATTCAATATGTCCAATCAGGCTGCAACGACAACGAAACAAATGCCAATGATTTGGATGATTATTTCACCCTTACGCTCAGTGCCGCCTCCGAAAATGCGAGTGCACAATATGAAGTAGTCATCAGTGCAAATTTGGATGGAACGGGAGGAACTGTATTGGGTACGACCAACTACAATACCCAGATTACCATTGGAGGAGGAGCAAATGGAGTACGAGGAACTTTCAGCGCTGATGGCACAACAACCTACACGATTACGATTAGGGATGCAATTGACAATACTTGTTTTGAAACCATCACTACTCAAACGGTGGATTCTTGCAATTCTCCATGTACAAAATGTGGGCGAGTGAGTGTTCTTAGGAATTAATCGTTTACTTTCTTCAATTAAATGGCACAACTGTTTATTTTGGAGTTTCGTTATTAAAAATTCAAACCTCTAAAATCTTCAAAACATGAATAAGCCAATTTTCTTTCTATTACTGTGCCTATTATCTTTTGCAGCCTGCAAAGATGAAGGCACAAGCATTGATGCCGACTTACATTACGATGGGGAAAATGAATCTGCTCCTTTTTTGGATGCAGGAACTTGGGAAGCCGCAGCTCGTTTTCCAATGAGTATTATGACCGAATTTCAGGGGCGGAATTTGGAAGAAGTGGAGTTTTTTATATTGGAGCGACCCGATGCTTGTGCTATTCACATTTATGGAGAAGGAAATTCAGATGAAGCTGGAACATTGCTGTATAGCGAAGATGTAAGTGGTTCGGTGAATGCCAATAGTTGGAATCGACATACACTTTCAGCTCCTTTGGCTATCAATGGAGATGATTTGTGGATAAGTGTGGTTGTGACCCACAACAGCCCAATCGCAAGTGTAGGCTGTGATGAAGGACCTGCTGAATTGGATGGAGACTGGACGTATTCCCATGATGATGGAGAATGGCGAAGCTTGAATTTTCGGAGCAATCAGCAGGTGAATATTAACTGGAATATTCGGGGCTATGTGGGGGAGTGATTTTGATGTTTCAATAATTAACAATGAAGAACAAGCGAATTATTCAGCATTTTTTACATAAGTTCTAATCCAATAATTTTTTCAGATTCTCCCCTCTTGACCAACTCCCCAATTTTACTTACTTTTGTAAGCTAACAGTAACTCCACATTTATCTACTAAACCCTAAAACAGACGTATGAGTTGGTTCAAACGTGTTAAAGAAGGTATTACGACTAAGACAGCAGAAAAAAAAGAAGCACCAGATGGTGTTTGGTATAAGTGCAAGGACTGCAAGAAAACGATGGCAATGCGACAGCATCGTGAAAACTTGTATGTATGTGAACATTGTGACTATCATGCACGTATCGGCTCTAAGGAGTATTTCAACATGCTTTTTGATCACGAACAATACGAAACCTTATTTTCTGAAATCCAATCTTATGATGTCTTGGGATTTACAGATAAAAAAAGCTACAAAGCGAGACTCAAACAAACCAAACGCAAGTCAGGTTTAGACGATGCGATTCAAGTCGCTGTTGGTAAATTAGATGGACATTCCTTGGTCATTGCAGCAATGGATTTTGGTTTTATCGGTGGTTCGATGGGTTCAGTGGTTGGAGAGCGTATCGCCAAAGCCATTGACTATTGCATCGAAACAAATGTTCCTCTCTTGATTGTCTCTAAGTCAGGCGGCGCACGAATGATGGAATCCGCACTTTCTCTTATGCAAATGGCGAAAACGGCTGCAAGACTCACCTTATTAGCCGAAGCCAAACTTCCTTACTTCTCTTTGATGACCGATCCTACAACGGGTGGAGTTTCTGCTTCTTTTGCGATGTTGGGAGACTTGAATTTGGCAGAACCGAAGGCTTTGATTGCTTTTGCAGGTCCAAGAGTGGTCAAAGAAACCATCAAACGAGATTTACCTCCTGGATTTCAAACCTCTGAATTTCTCTTTGATCATGGTTTTTTGGACTTGATTATTCACCGCAAAGACCTAAAAACAAAATTGGCGGAACTTTATGCTTATTTTAGGAATTGATATTTTGAGAGGTGAGAGGTGGTTAGACAAAATAGTTTTTAAAAGAATAGCTTAGAATCGAGACGTTGTATATTGCTCTGACTTCCTGCTTCCCTATTCTGCCTTCATATTAATTATTTTCATTGCTTATGGAACAGGTGCTTTATTTTATTGTATTCATCATCTATGTGGTTTACAGCATTTACCAAAGTGTGCAGAAAGAAAACCAAAATAAGAAAGTCGTAGAAGATTGGGAGGGACAGCCTGAAGTGGGGGAAAAGAGTATTGAAGAAATGCTTGAAGAATACTTGAATCCTCAAAAAGCTGCTGAGAATAAGGCGAAGGCAGAAGCAGCGGCGGCAAAAGCACAGAGGAAAATAGAGGAGGAAGAAGAAACTGAAGTTTTGCCCACAAGTGTAGATGCAAAGAGAGCAGACGATAAATCCCTCAAGGATAGTCGAAAATCGCTGGCACAAGAACTACGTGAAATCCCTCAAGCAAACAACTACCGAGAGAAAGAACGTAGAAAAATCAATATTGACGGAGATGATACACAAAAAGAGAGGGAAAAAGAATTGTCGCCTACTGAAGAACTGAATCAACGCCTCGAAAAAGAACGAAAGGAGGAACTTGCCAAAGGAAAGCGATTGTCGGCAGTGGAGGAATATGAAGCCTTGAAAAAAGAAAGAGCGAGTGAACGAGATGGCTTTTTAAAGTCAGTGAACTTGCAGCGTGAGAAAGTCATCATCAAAGACCAGAAACAACTGGATGAGGTGAATAAAATTTATGGTCAAAAAAAGAAAACTTCTAAAAGAAAACGCTTCAAATTCAATGGTAGAGATGCGATTATTTATCAAATCATTATGGAGAAAAAGTTTTAAAGGAAATTCAAAGCTCAAACACAACTTCAAAAAATACTTTGTAAACGAACAAATATGACTGTTTTATGCAAAAAGCAAACTAACCAGCTAGTGCTGAATGGCTCTATTGTTGAATTGTTATATTGCTATATTGCTTGGTTATCAATGTTTTTACTCGATAGAAAGGTGTCAAGCATTTAAC